>NZ_JBEZIR010000004.1:0-156658 GCF_040651175.1 Kitasatospora sp. NPDC048540 | reverse complement strand
TCCTTCTGGAACAGGCCCTCCTGCAGGCCGACCAGCGGGGTGCCGTGGGTCAGGTTGGCGAAGTAACCGATCTTCACGGTGTCGGCGGACAGCTTGACGGCACCCGGAGAAACCGGGGCGGCCGGGGCGGCGTTCGGGCGCGGGACGGACTTCGAACCGTAGCCGCAGGCAGTCAGCAGACCGCTCAGGCTCAGCACGACCGCCGCGACGGCCACGGCACGTCCGGCGCCGGGCCGGGGGCGGTTACGGGTGACGGGCCGGGGGCGGCTGTGCGGTGTGAGAGCCATCTGGGGTGTCCTCTGCTGGAACGGTCACGGGCTCGGCCGCGGCTACGGTGTCGAAGGCCTCGCCCGCCATGCCGGCGGTGAGGGTGGTGCCGTCGGCCGGGTCGATCAGCAGGAACGATCCGGTCCGGCGGTTGGCGCGGTAGTCGTCGAGGGCCAGCGGCTCGGCGGTGCGCAGTACGACGTGGCCGATGTCGTTGACGTGGAGTCCGTCGGTGCCGGTGCGCTGCTCCAGCGAGTCGATGTCGATCCGGTAGGTGATCTCCTTGACCAGTGCGCGCACCGTGCGGGTGGTGTGCTTGAGCAGGACCTTGTCGCCGGCGCGCAGTGGGCGTTCGTCGAGGTGTGCGACGGTGGCGACCAGGTCTTTGGTGGGGACGGGGGCGGGGTGGGCGGCGATCAGGTCGCCGCGGGAGATGTCGATGTCGTGGGTGAGGCGGACGGTGACCGATTGGGGGGCCCAGGCGATGTCCGTCTCGCGGCCGAGTGCGTCGATGCCGGCGATGGTGGTGGTGTGGCCGGAGGGCAGTACGGTGACCGCGTCGCCGGTGCGCAGGACGCCGGAGGCGAGCTGGCCGGCGTAGCCGCGGTAGTCGCGGTGCTCCTCGCTCTGCGGGCGGATGACGTACTGGACGGGGAAGCGGGCGGGTTCGGCGTCGGGGTCGGTGCCGACCGGGACCGTCTCCAGGTGTTCCAGCAGGGTGGGGCCGCCGTACCAGTCCATGTGGGCGGACGGTTCGACGACGTTGTCGCCGGCCAGGGCGGAGATCGGCACGGCGACGATGTCGGTGACGCCCAGCGAGGCGGCGTAGGCGGTGAACTCGGCGGCGATGGCGGCGAAGACGGGTTCGGCGTAGTCGACGAGGTCCATCTTGTTGACCGCGAGGACCACGTGCGGCACCCGCAGCAGGGCGGCCACCGCGGCGTGGCGGCGGGTCTGCTCGACGACGCCGTTGCGGGCGTCGACCAGGACGACGGCGAGTTCGGCGGTGGACGCGCCGGTGACCATGTTGCGGGTGTACTGCACGTGCCCGGGGGTGTCGGCGAGGATGAACCGGCGCCGGGGGGTGGCGAAGTAGCGGTACGCCACGTCGATGGTGATGCCCTGCTCGCGTTCGGCGCGCAGGCCGTCGGTGAGCAGCGCCAGGTCGGGGGTGTCCTGGCCGCGGCGGCGGGAGGCGTGCTCGACGGCCTCCAGCTGGTCGGCCAGCACCGACTTGGAGTCGTGCAGCAGGCGGCCGACCAGGGTGGACTTGCCGTCGTCGACGGAGCCGGCGGTGGCGAAGCGCAGCAGTGCGGTGGCGGAGGCCTCGCCGAAGGGGTTGTCGGCCGTCGGTCCGGCCTGCAGGTGAGTCGACATGTCTAGAAGTACCCTTCGCGCTTGCGGTCTTCCATCGCAGCCTCGGAGAGCTTGTCGTCGGCCCTGGTGGCTCCGCGTTCGGTGAGGCGGCTGGCGGCGATCTCGGCGATCACGTCGGCGATGGTCGCGGCGTGGGAGTCGACGGCGCCGGTGCAGGACATGTCGCCGACCGTGCGGTAGCGCACCAGCCGCCGCTGGACGGGCTCGTGGTCCTTGGGGCCGCCCCACTCGCCGGCGGTCAGCCACATGCCGTCGCGGGCGAAGACGTCCCGCTGGTGGGCGTAGTAGATCTCCGGGAGTTCGATCTTCTCGCGCTCGATGTACTGCCAGACGTCCAGCTCGGTCCAGTTGGACAGCGGGAAGACCCGGACGTGCTCGCCGGCCGCGTGCCGCCCGTTGTACAGGCTCCACAGTTCGGGGCGCTGGCGGCGCGGGTCCCAGGCGCCGAACTCGTCGCGCAGCGAGAACACCCGCTCCTTGGCGCGGGCCTTCTCCTCGTCGCGGCGGCCGCCGCCGAAGACCGCGTCGAACCGGTTGGACTCGATGGCGTCCAGCAGCGGCACGGTCTGCAGCGGGTTGCGGGTGCCGTCCGGACGCTCGCGCAGCCGGCCGTCGTCGATGAAGTCCTGGACGTGGGCGACGTGCAGGCGCAGGGAGTGCTCGGCGACGACCCGGTCGCGGTAGGCGATCACCTCGGGGAAGTTGTGCCCGGTGTCGACGTGCAGCAGGGCGAACGGCACCGGCGCCGGGTGGAAGGCCTTCAGCGCCAGGTGCAGCATGACGATCGAGTCCTTGCCGCCGGAGAACAGGATCACCGGCCGCTCGAACTCGCCCGCCACCTCGCGGAAGATGTGCACCGACTCCGCCTCCAGGGCGTCCAGGTGCGACAGCGCGTAGGGGCTTTCGTGGGTGCCGGTCGGGCGGTGGGTCGCGGTCGTCATGCCAGGCCCCTCTGGGTCAGGAAGGCGTGCAGCTCGGCGGCGGAGTCGGCCACCTCGCGGCCGCGTGTCTGGATGCGCAGCTCCGGGTCGGCCGGAGCCTCGTACGGGTCGTCCACCCCGGTCAGGCCGGAGATCTCGCCGGCGGCCTGCCTGGCGTACAGGCCCTTGACGTCACGCTCGGCGCACAGCTCCACCGGGGTCGCGACGTGGACCTCCAGGAACTCGGTGCCCTTGGCGGCGTGCAGTTCGCGCACGGCCGCCCGGGAGTCGGCGTACGGGGCGATCACCGGGGCGAGCACCTTGACGCCGTGGCCGGCCAGCTTCTCGGCGACGAAGCCGATCCGGGTGACGTTGGTGTGCCGGTCCTCGCGGGTGAAGCCGAGACCCTTGGAGAGGAACTCGCGGATCTCGTCGCCGTCCAGGACCTCGACCTTGTGGCCCTCGGCGCGCAGCCGGTCGGCCAGGGCGAAGGCGAGGGTGGTCTTGCCGGCGCTGGGCAGCCCGGTCAGCCACACGGTGGCGCCGCGCTCGCAGCTGGCGGCCCGGGAGGCCGCCTCCGCGGTGCCCCCGGCGGCCAGGGTGTCGGCTGTCGTCACGGTGGAGTCTCCGTTGCGGGAAGGGCTTCGTGGGGGTTCAGGGGCATGCCGACGCCGAACCGCGCGCGCCAGGAGGAGACGCGCGTGCCCACGGTTCGACCGTTCGGTGCTCAGGTCCGGCGCCCGGCCCGACGGTCGGTGCGCACGGCGAACGCCGGTGGGCACGGCGGTGGGCCCCAGCCTCACGGCGGGGTCGGGATCGCGCCCATCGGGCCGCTCAGTACCGCCCTGAACGCAGGTGAGCGGCAGCGACGCTCCGTCTTCGCCCGTGCATGAGGAATCCCCGCCCGCAGATCTGGCGCATGGCGCTCCATCCGGTTCGAGCTGTCCCGAGCGGTGACGACCGCGATCGTCCGCCCGCACCGAATCCTGAGGCTGCGGTTGCTCCGGTCCGGTGCGTGGGGGCCGGACCAGGGGTCAGAGTTCGTCGTGGGGGCGGCCGAGCGTGGCTGCGACACCGAGTTCGTCGAGGTGAACTGCCGCCATGGGACTGCCAGTTCACTCTCACGAGTCGGGTGGCGACCAGCTCTCCTCAGATGCCAGGAGGGCACGCTACCGGATAGTACGATCGCGGAAAAGAGGGTGGACGCGCGGCCGGAGCGGACCGTGGACACAGCGGGAATCCGGGCGATTCCCCTTGCAGATCCATTGACATGTACGCGCGGTGCGGGTCTAACCTGACGTCCTTACTGCTCGGTAGTTTTCAGGTTGGACCGGATCGCGGGATGGCGCCATGCCCCTCCCCCCGCTGCTGAAGGAACACACCCTTGCCTGCCACCCCCCTCGCCCTCACCGTGGCCAATCTGCTGCTCCGGCCGGGCTTCGGCGCCCGTCGCAACCCCGACCGGGTCTTCGACCGGATCATCGCGGCAACCCCGCAGGCCGCCGGCGACCGGCCGTTCGCCGACGACTTCCGGCTGCTGCTGCGCGACTGGTCGAAGGACGCCGGCCTCACCCCGGTGGGCTGGGCGTCCGGGCAGGCCCACGTCCGCAGGCAGCTCCGCAACCGGGCCCGGATCCGCGCACTGCTGTCCCAGCACCCCGCGATCGAGCAGGAGCCCATCGAGCGGCCGGTGTTCGTGGTGGGCCTGCCGCGCACCGCCACCACGCTGACCCACGGCGTGCTGTCCCTCGCGGCCGAGCACCGCTGCCCCCTGCTCTGGGAACTGCTCACCCCCGGCCTGGAGCCCACGGCCGCCGACCGGGCGAAGGCCGTCACCGCCGCACGCCGGATGGTCGGCGCGATCGACCTGTTCGCCCCGGGCTTCCGCGACATCCACCCGCTCGACCCCGAGGGCCCCGACGAGTGCACCTTCGCCCTCCCGCACACCGTCATGCCGCTGTCCCAGGTCCGCATCGCCGGCTTCCCCGCCCGGCACCACGAGCGGGACTTCGTCCCCGACTACCGCTACCTCAAGCAGGTCTTCCAGGTGCTCCAGTACGGTCGCCCCCGCCGCCGCTGGGTGCTCAAGTCACCCATGCACCTGGAGAACCTGGACGCGCTGCGCACCGTCTTCCCGGATGCCACCGTCGTGTGGACGCACCGCGACCCGGTCACCGTCGTGGCGTCCTTCTGCAGCCTGGTCGAGCACGGCATGGCCATCACCGTCCGCCCCCTCGACCTGCACGGAATCGGCGCCACCTGGCTGGACGTGCTGAGTCGAGCCATGGCACGGGGCCTGGCGGCCCGAGCCTCGATCCCCCCGGAGGCACTGGTGGACGTCCCCTACTCCTGGCTCGGGTCCAACCCCGCCGACGGCGCCCCCAGACTCTACGAATCCATCGGCGCCCGCTGGACGAGTGCCACCGCAGCCCGGCTTCCCGAGATCACCGCCCGCCCGAAGGGCACCCGCGCGCACAGCTACGACCTCGCGCGCTACGGCCTCACCCGGGAAGGCGTCCAGGCCGCGTTCGCCGACTACAACAACTTGCGCACCGAGGTCGATCAGAACTGACGCCCGGGCCGCGGCTTGGCCGGCTCCGGGAAAAACCGGGTGACCCGGGGGCGGGTGAGGGGTCAGGATCGGCTTCCGGTCACGCCCGCGGCACAGCGCCGCGGGCGGTGACGAACGGTCCACGGGAGGGACGGGATCATCAGCAGCGGTATCGGACGGGCGGCCGCCCGGCAGCGCCCCGGCAGGGCGGCGGCGGCCGCGGACGGATTGAAGCTGCACCGGCGGGTGCTGCGCCTCGACGGCCGGGAGTACACGGTGCTCGGGCTGCGGCCCGGCACGACGGCGCGGTTCGCCACCAACCGCTACCACGGGACCTGGCACCTGCTGTCGGACCGGGCCGGCGCGCAGTTGCTGGCCCGGCTGCTGTGGGGGCTGTCGTACGAGCGGCATCCCGGGACCCTGGTGGTGATCGACCGGCCGTTCCTGGATCCGACCCCGTTCGAGGGGGAGGCGAGCGATCCCGTCGTCCTGGTGCCGCGCGGGCTGACCCCGCTGGCCGACGGCGCGGCCCGTGCGCTGCGGCGGGCCCTGCCGCTCGCCCCGCCGCCGGCGGGCACCGTACGGTGGCGGACCCACGGTCTGGACCTGGCGCTCGCCGACCCGGGCGGCTGGGACGAGCGGGTGCGCGCGCAGTTCCGGCGCGAGGGCGACGACGGCAGTACGGTGCTGCGGCGCGGCGGACTGGTCATGGTGTCGGCCTCGCCGCGGGCGCTGCGCGAGTGGGCCGTGGACGCGGCCCGGCTGGGCGACCGCGGCCCGTACGAGATGGACTACACGTTCCTGGGCGAGGGGTGCGATGCCCCCGGCGAGGTGCAGACCTTCCGGCGCTACCGTTCGATGGTGTCCAGCGCGGTGGTGGCCCGCCGCGAGATCCTGGCCGAGGACACCGGCCGCGACCTGCCGCAGTCGGTGCGCGAGCGGATCTGGCACCGCTCCGCGGAGGTCCGCCGGCGTACCCGCCGCCCGGCCCGACCGACCCGGCCCGCCCCCGCGCCGGTCGCCTGAACGCGCGGCCCGGGGGCGGGACCGGACGGGACGTCAGCCCGCGAGGCGGTACTTGGTGGACGGCACCCCGCTGGTGTAGCTGCAGTCGAAGGTGCTCATCGAGGCCGTGGTCGTCCAGCCCGAGGGGGCGAAGCAGGCCCACAGACCGTTCACCGGCTGCTTGATGCGGTACGTGGTGGACGGCACCCCGGCGTTCTGGCTGCACGCGGAGCCGTAGCTGATCAGGTCGTAGGTCCAGCCGGGCTTGACCGTACAGGCCATCATGCCGTCGACGGCGGTGCGCAGCCGGTAGCTCGCCGCCTGCGGGCCGATCTGGGCACAGGCGCTGCCGAGCGAGACGTAGTCGTAGACGAAGCCGTCGACCGGGGTGCAGGACATCACGCCGTCGGCGGGGGTGCGCAGGTGGAAGACGGTCGAGGTCCAGCTGGAGCCGCCGCTGCACTGGCGGGTCTGCTGGACCTGGTCGTAGGTGTAGCCGGCCGGGACGCTGCAGGCCCAGGTGTTGTCGAGGCCGGCGGCGCCGGCCTGGGTGGGCGCGACGGCCAGGTCGGCCAGCAGCAGCGCCGCCGCCGCGACGAACGCGAGGGCCAGCCTGGGGACGATACGGGTGATGCGGGTGAGGTTGCGGAGCGGGCGTATGGCGCGCATGGGTCTCCCCGGGACGTCCGATCGGTGTGGTGGCGATCGGAGTTGGCGGTGATCGTGAATCGATCTTCACGCAGTTGGCGTGATCGATTACATGTCTAGCAAGGGATGATCACTTACTGACAGATCGTCATCGGCCGTTCACGGCGGCGGTTTCCGGCCATCCGGGCCGACGAGGCCGCGCGACCCGGGTGTCCGACGGAGTGGGCGGACCCCTGGGTGCACGGGCCGCAGATGCCCGGCCGCGGCGCCCTGAAGGCGCGGTCGCAGCCGTCGCAGTTCTGCATCGGCACCACGACCGGGCGCGGGGCCGGTTCGGGGGCGACCGGGGCGTTCCAGTGCCCGAGCCGGTAGGCGAGGATCCGGGCCGGGCGGCGCTCGAACACCGCGGGCAGGCCCGCGGTCAGGGTCTCCGCGACGGCCTCGCCCGTCGCCCCGCGGTTCAGCCAGTCACCGACGGCCGGTGCGAGGGCTGCGATCTCCCCCTCCGACAGCAGCAGTCGCGGATCGCGTCGGCGCAGCCCGGTCAGGAGCGCCCGGACCTCGCCGCTCGGCCGCGGGAGCGCCGGGCGCGCGGCCACCGCCCGCGGGGCCGGAACGGCACGGGCGACCGGCTCGACCGGCTCGACCCGCTCGGCCGCCTCGCTCGGCGGCCGGGACTCGCAGTGGCCGGCCGGCCGCCAGGCGCCGGGAAGGTTGACCGGAGCGAGCGGGTGCTTGCGCCCCCCGCCCGAGCCGGACGGCGGCGGCCGGTCGGGGTCAGGATCGGGTCCGCGGTCGCGGTCGCGGTCGGGGTCCGGCCCGGTCGCGGGTCCAGGGACGGCGCCCGGGGCGGGAGTTGGGTCCGGTGCCGGCGCCGGGCGGAGGTCCGGCGCGGGCTGCACCGGCTCCGGCACTGACACCGGCACCGGCACCGGCTCCGGCACCGGCTCCGGGACTGACACCGGCACCGGCACATCGTGGAAGTAGGTCCGGGTACGGATCCGGCCGCCGCCGACGCGTTCGACCCGCCGCTCCAGATAGCCGTCCTGCACAAGCTCGTTGAGAGCCCGGGCGAGCAGGATCTCGCCCTCGCTGAAGTGCGCGGCGAGCGCCTTGATCGAGACCGGTGCGCCGTCCGGCAGCGAGAGGATGTAGGCGGCGACGCCCACCGTGACCGCACTGCCGCGCCGTTGGGCGAGGCAGTTCGCGAGGACGGTGAAATTCGCCGTCAGACGCGTGCGGACATGCACGACACCCGCCGCGGAAATGCCGTGGTGCGCGTTAGACTTTTCGTCAGCCATGGGGAAGGACTCGGTTCCTACGTGGTCAGGCCCTCGATCGGGAATGCCATCCCGGCCGAGGGCCGAATTGCGTTCCGGCCATGCATTCCGGGCGGTCGGCCAGAGCGTACCCGCACCGAACTCGCCCGCGCGCCCAACTCACCCGTTGGGGTGATCTGTTGAGATGATCTTCCGGGGTGGGGGGTGGGGTTGGGTGGGAGTTCTTACTTCCGGGTTCTTTGAACCAATGCGTCGTGCCGCACCGGGACGCGGCCGGCCACGCCCCGGCCGCTCCGGCGGCCGGGGCGCCGGGCTCAGGACAGCACCTTGGCCTTGGCTTGCTGATATTCCTGTTCCGTGATATCGCCGCGATTCTTGAGTTCGGCGAGTTTGGCCAACTCCTCGACATGGCCGCCCGTTCCGCCCGTTCCGCCCTCGGCGCCGGGCGTCGATCCGGCGGTTTCCCGGATGTAGCTGCGGAGTTGCTCCTCCTGCTTCTGGGCCTGCTTGAGGCTGCGCTCGCCCATGCCCTTTCCCCTGACGATGAGGTAGATGAAGATGCCCAGGAACGGCAGCAGGACGACCAGGATCGCCCAGGCGGCCTTGGCGCCACCGCTGAGCGAGTCGTCGCGGAACACATCGTCGAGGACCCGGATCAGCAGGAAGATCCACAACACCCAGAGGAAGATCTCCGCGATGGTCCAGAACAGATTGAGCAGGGGATAGTCACCTGCCAGCGATGTTGCGATCATGGTGTGCCTCCCTCGGACGGCGGCGGTAACCCCACTGGCACTGCCGGACCGTGGCGATCCGGACGCGTATCCACCGCGGAGCTGCGCGGTGCCCGCCTCCAGGCCGCACGTCCGCCCGGGGCGGGCCCGGGACGGTCAGGATCCCGCGCGGTGCCTGGGCCGTGGCACCGCCGTCTCCCGGCGTCCACCTCCGGCTCCTGGTCTCAACTCTGCGCCGACGCGGGCCGCACCGCACGGGAGAGCCGGAACGAAGGCGCCCGCACCCGCCCCGCGTACGGGCGCCCGCGGCCCGCGCATCACCGTGGACGGGGCGTGTGCGAGGCCCGCGCGCCGTACGATCGGGGCATGTCCAAGCTCGCTGACTCTCCGCTGTCGCTGTGGTCCAAGGACTCCGTGCTGTCGATCGGCTCGGTGGGTTCGGTGCTCTCGATCGGGTCGACCGGTTCGGTGCTCTCCGTCGGGTCGGTCGGCAGTGCGCTGTCGGTGGCCTCGATCGGGTCCGCGCTGTCGGTGCTCTCGGCCGGGTCCTGGCTGAGCGCCGGATCGGTGCTGTCCGCCCAGTCCTGCTGGTCGGTGCTGTCCTGGCGCTCGCGCGGCGGGTTGCTGGCGGCGGGCGCGGTCGCGGTCGTGGCCGGCGCGGCGCTGCTCGGGGAGCACCGCCGGGGCGGCCGGTAACGCGCCGTACACCCCGCCCTGCCCCGGACCCGGCGGCTCGGCGGTGCGGGCGCGGGCTCCCGGTCGTAGGCTGCCACGGGGGCTCCAGGCGGACCAGGGAGGCACCGGATGGCCGACGAACGGATCCCGGGGATCAACCCCGCCGCAGCGCCGAGCGGCGAGGGCTGCGCGCAGTGCCTGGCCGGTGACGGCCCGGGCTGGTGGCTGCACCTGCGGCGGTGCGCCGAGTGCGGCCAGGTCGGCTGCTGCGACTCCTCGCCGTCCCAGCACGGCACCCGGCACGCACGCGAGTCCGGCCACCCGTTCCTCGCCAGTTTCGAGCCCGGCGAGAGCTGGCTGTGGAACGTCGAGACCGAGGAGTACTACGACGGCCCCGAGCTGTCCGGCCCCGCCGCGCACCCGGGCTCCCAGCCCACCCCCGGCCCGGCCGGGCGGGTCCCCGAGGACTGGCGCGACCACCTGCACTGAGCCGCGGGGCCGCGGGGTGCACCCGGTCCCCCGGCGGCCCGGGCGGCCGGGCCGCACGGCACAATCGCTGGCATGCAGCACATCCTCGTCATCGGAATCGGCGCGGGCGACCCCGACCACCTGACCCTCCAGGCGGCCAAGGCGCTCGCTCGCACCGACGTCTTCTTCATCCTCGACAAGAACGAGGAACGCCAGGACATGATCCGGCTGCGCCGGCAGATCCTGGCCGAGCACGCCAAGCCCGGCCACCGGGTGGTCGGCGTCCCGGACGCGGAGCGGGACCGCACCACCCCGGCGTACACCGCCGCCGTGGACGACTGGCGCCACCGCCGCGCCGACCTGGTCGAGCGGCTGATCGCCGACCACCTCGGCCCCGACGAGACCGCCGCGTTCCTGGTCTGGGGCGACCCCAGCCTGTACGACAGTGTGATCGCGGTGGTGGACGAGGTGCTGGCGCGCGGCACCGCCGTCTTCGAGTACGAGGTGATCCCGGGCATCAGCAGCATCTCGGCGCTCGCCGCCCGGCACCGCACCACGCTGACCCGGGTCGGCCGCCCGGTCCAGGTCACCACCGGGCGCCGGCTCGCGGAGGGCTTCCCCGCCGAGGTCGACGACGTGGTGGTGATGCTGGACGGGCGCTCGGCGTTCGCCACGATCGACCCCGAGGGCCTGGAGATCTTCTACGGCGCCTACCTCGGTACCCCGGACGAGATCCTGGCCGCCGGCCCGCTCGCCGAGGCCGCGCCGCGGATCCGCGAACTGCGCGAGCAGGCCCGCGAGCGCAAGGGCTGGATCATGGACTCGTACCTGCTGCGCCGTACCACCGGGGAGCCGGGCGGAGCGGCGTAGCTCCCGCCGCAGCCCCGGCGGACGGCCCGGGCCACGGGCCTGACGGCCGGTCAACGGCACGCGGTGGCGGGCCGGACGGGGTCGGTACGTGCCCGGGACCGGACCCCGGTGCGGCCGGGGCCGCCGTCCGGCGCGGAAGGCGGGACGGCGGCCCCGGTGGGACCCGTCGGCGGGTCAGCCGCGCGGTGCGCCCGCCCCCGCCGGCACCGGCTCCGGCTCGGCCGCCGCCCGGGCGGCCACCGGCGCGGCCGTCGCGACCGGGCCGCGGCGGGCGGCCTCCAGCAGGCGGTCCGCCTCGGCCTGGATGGCGTCCTTGTCGCCGATCTCCGGGTCCGGCACCGCGTCCGGCAGCAGGTCCTCGATCAGCCGCAGCGGCCGGTAGGCCAGGCCCAGCAGGCCCCAGACCGCGAGCGCGAGGCCGACCAGGACCAGCAGCAGTCCGGCGCCGCGGCCGGGGCCGGTGCCGAGCAGCGGGCCGAGCGAGTCGGCGAGGGCGCCGCCGGGCCGCATCAGCGGTTCGAAGACGTGGTCGGAGACCGGGCCCGCGGTGAGGAAGCCGAGCGGCATCATCGACATCGCCAGCATCTGGTTGGTGGCCAGCACCCGGCCCTGGAGCTCCATCCCGACCTTGGTCTGGATCAGCGCCATCCAGTGCGAGTTGAGGATCATCAGGGCGGCCCAGAGGACGAACAGGCCGCAGGCGACGACCACCGGCTGCGGGCGCAGTCCGGCCAGGACGGCGGCCACGCCGACCACCGAGGTGAAGCCGATCATGCCGACCGCCCGGCGCCGGGTGCCGCCCCACAGCGCCATCACCAGGGCGCCGGTCATCGCGCCGACGCCGCCGACCGCGGTCACCACGCCGAGCCGCACCGACGAGCCGGAGGCCAGCACCATCGGGGTGACCAGCACGGTGGCGACCGCGAAGAGGTAGTTGAACACCACGAAGAAGGCCACCATGGCGACCAGGCTGTGCCGTCGGACGATGTACCGCCAGCCGCTCACCACCTCGCGCAGCAGCGGCTCCTCGCGCTTCTCGAACATCGCGTCCGGGAAGCGCACCAGCAGCAGCGCGCTCACCCCGGTCAGGAAGGTGGCCATGTCGAACAGCACCACGCCGTGCAGGCCGATCAGCGAGACCAGCACGCCTCCGGCCAGCACCGCCATCATGTCCCCGGCGCCGGCTCCGAGTTGGGTGAGGCCGTTGGCCTGGCCGAGGTAGCGCTTGGGCACCAGCTGGGTGATCGCGGCCAGGTAGGCGGGGCGCTGGAAGGCGGTGCAGGCCGAGCCGAGGCAGGCGACCACGTACACGTGCCAGAGCTGGAGTCCGCCGGTCCACAGCAGGACGCCGAGCGAGAGCATGCCGGCCGCCGCGACGGTGTCGGTGATGATCATGATCTTGCGGCGGTCGGCCCGGTCCGCCACCGCGCCCGCGATCGGCAGCAGCAGCACCGCGGGCAGCACCGCCACCACCGAGATCATCGCGAAGTCGAAGGCGGAGCCGGTCCGCTGGTAGACCCAGACGCCGAGGGCGAAGGTGGACAGCGCGGTGCCGATCATCGACACGAACTGGCCGATCGCGACCTTGGCGAAGGTGCCGAGGTCGGGACGGGCCGCGGCGGCGGCCGGCGGCCGCTGGTCCCGGGCCGGCGGCGCGTCCGCCCAGTCGGCCAGCACCCGGGCAAGTTCGCCGGCCTGGTGCTTGAGGAAGTAGTGCCCGGCGCGCGGGATCACCGCCAGGCCGACCCGCTCGCCGAAGTGCTCCCACTCGGCGTACCGCTCCTGGTAGAGCAGGGTGGCGCGGTCCTTCTCGCCGACCACGCACAGGATCGGCGCCGCGATCGGGGCCGGGCGCTGGTCGCCGTACGCCCGGGTGTAGAAGTCCTCCGCCTGCCGTACGTCGTGGCGCAGCGCGCGGACCAGGAAGTCCTGTTCGGCCGCGTCGTAGACGTCGGTGAAGCCGCCCATCGCGCGCAGGAAGTCGAGGTAGGCGCGGTTGGAGAGCATCCGGTCGCCGGGCAGCCGCCTGGCCACCCATTCGGCGAACCGCCCGGGGAGCCGGGCGGCCGGGAAGGTGCCGCCGAGGACCACGCCGCGCAGGTCGCCGCCGGCCGCCTCCACCCGGGAGCCGAGTGCGGTGGCCAGCGCGCCGCCGAGGCAGTGGCCGTAGAGCAGCACCGGTCCGTCGATCTGCTCGGCGATCTGCCCGGCCAGCAGGTCGGCCAGGGTGTCGAGGTCGACCAGCGGGTCGTCCGGGCGGCTCGGGTCGTGGCCGGGCAGTTCGACGGCGTACAGCCGGTGGCCGGCCGGCAGGGCGTCGGCCAGCGGCTGGAAGGTGACCGGGCTGCCGCCCCCGTACGGGACGCAGACCACCGTCAGGGTGGCCGGCGCGGCGGACCGGGTGAGCCGGTGCAGCAGGCTGCGCGGGCCGTCCTGGCCGGTGCCGGCGGCGCGGGCGTCGAGGAGGGCGGCGAGTTCGCGCACGGTGGGGTGCTGGAACAGGTCGATCACCGATAGGCCGTCGCCCAGCAGGCGGACGGTGTGCACCGCGCTGAACGAGTCGCCGCCGAGGGCGAAGAAGTCGTCGTCGGCGGCGACCGCGTCGACGGCCAGCACCTGGCGGTAGGCGCCGGCGACCCGGTGTTCGTTCTCGGTGGCGGGTTCGGCGCCGCCGGACGGCTGCTGGGCGGCGGCCGGTTCGGGCAGCGCGGCGCGGTCGACCTTGCCGTTGCCGGTGAGCGGGAGGGCGTCCAGGACGACGAGGGCGGCGGGCACCATGTAGTCGGGCAGCCGGGTGCGCAGCGCGGCCCGCAGCGCGGCGGGGTCGACCGGCCCGGCGGCGGGCACCACGTAGCCGGCCAGGGTGCGGGCCGCGCCCTCGCCGCGGGTGACCACCACGGCTTCGCGGATCTCCGGGCGGGCCGTCAGTTCGGCCTCCACCTCTCCGGTCTCGACCCGGAAGCCGCGGATCTTGACCTGGTGGTCGGCCCGGCCGAGGAACTCGATCGCGCCGTCGGGGCGGCGGCGGACCAGGTCGCCGGTGCGGTAGGCGCGGCCCTGCGGGAGCTCCACGAAGCGTTCGGCGGTGAGGTCGGCCCGGCCGTGGTAGCCGCGGGCCACGCCGCCGCCGGAGACGTACAGTTCGCCGGGCACGCCGACCGGTACCGGGCGGCGCCGGGCGTCCAGCACGTGGGCACCGACGTTGCCGAACGGCCGGCCGAGCGGCGCGCTCGCCGCGTCGCCGAGCTCGGCGGGGACGGGCGCGCCGAGCATCGAGACGGTGGTCTCGGTCGGCCCGTAGTGGTTGTGCAGGGTCAGCCCGGGCCGGGCGGACCGGATCCGGGCCACCAGGTCGGGGCGCAGCGGCTCGCCGGCGCAGATCAGCAGCCGGCCGGGCAGGACGTCGGCGAGCCGGTCGCCGTGGGCGGCGAGGCCCTCCAGGTGGCTGGGCACCAGCTTCACCGCGTCGATCGGGTGGGCGGCGAGGTAGGCGGCGAAGGCGTCCGGGTCGGTGGCCTGGTCGCGGGTGAGCAGGTGCAGGCAGCCGCCGGTGGTGAGCGCGGCGAAGACGTTGGTGGTGCCGAGGTCGGCGGCGAAGGTGGAGACCAGCGCCCAGTTCCACGGGCCCGTGCCGGGCCCGAGGCCGATCCGTTCGCGCAGGCCGTGCAGGTAGTTGCGGTAGTTGCGGTGCTCGACGGCGACGGCCTTGGGCGCACCGGTGGAGCCGGAGGTGAAGAGCAGGTAGCACAGGTGCTCGGGGCGGACCTCCACGGCGGGCGGCCCGGAGGGCGCCGCGGGCGCGGTGGCGAGGCCGGGCAGCACGGCGGTGGGCGCCGCGCCGTCGATCCGGGCGGCCAGGTCGGCGGTGGTGACCACGGCGGCGGCGCCGGCGGTCTCCAGCAGGGCGCGGATCCGTCCGTCCGGGTAGAGCGGGTCCAGCGGCAGGTAGCCGCCGCCGGCCTTGAGGATGCCGAGCATGCCGACCACCAGGGCGGCGGAGCGTTCGGCGAACAGGCCGACCGGCCGGTCGGGGCCGACGCCGAGCGCCACCAGGCGGTGGGCCAGCTCGTCCGCGCGGGCGTCGAGCTCGGCGTAGCTGAGGACGCCGTCGGCGCCGCGGACGGCGGGTGCCTGCGGGGTGCGGCGGGCCTGTTCCTCGATCAGCCCGTGCAGGGTGCCGGTGAGGTCCCAGTCGCGCGCGGTGTCGTCCCAGGCGGTGAGCAGGCGCTGTTCGGCCGCGGTGAGCAGTGGCAGCCCGGCCAGCGGCCGGTCGGGGCCGGCGGCCATCGCGTCCAGCACGGTGGTCAGGTGGCCGAGGACGCGGCGGACGGTCTGCTCCTCGTAGAGCTCGCTGCGCCAGAGCAGGTCGCCGGTGAGCTCGGCGCCGGTGTCGACCACCACCAGCGACAGGTCGAACTTGGCGGTGCCGGTGCCGATGTCCAGCCACTCCACCTCGACGCCGGGCAGCGCGGGCCGGGCGGCGGCCTGGTTCTGCACGTTGAGCATGACCTGGAAGAGCGGGGTGTGGGCGAGTTCGCGTTCCAGTCCGAGGGCGTCGATCAGCCGCTCGAAGGGCAGGTCCTGGTGGGCGAAGGCGCCGAGGGTGACGTCCTTGACCCGTTCCAGCAGTTCCCGGACGGTGGGGTCGCCGGACAGGTCGGTGCGCATCGCGAGGGTGTTGACGAAGCAGCCGACCAGCGGTTCGGTCTCGCTGCGGGTGCGGCCGGCCACCGGGCTGCCGACGACCACGTCCTCGGCGCCGGTGTAGCGGGACAGGACGGTCTGCAGCGCGGCCAGCAGCACCATGTAGACGGTGGTGCCGGTCTGTTCGGCCAGCGCCCGGATCCGGCGGGAGCGTTCGGCGCCGAGCTCGACGGCGATCCGCTCACCGCGGGTGCCGGCTACCGCGGGCCGCGGCCGGTCGGCGGGAACGGTGACGGTCGCGGTCGCGCCGCGCAGCCGCTCCTGCCACCAGGTCTGCTGCCGGGCGAGCTCCTCGGTCTGCGCGGTCTGCTGCCAGTGCGCGACGTCGGCGTACTGGACGGGCAGGGCCGGGAGTTCGGGCGTACGGCCGGCCAGCCGGGCGGCGTACGCCTGCGCCAGCTCGTCCCAGAGCACCCCGATGGACCAGCCGTCGGCGGCGATGTGGTGCACGACCAGGCTGAGCACCGATCCGTCCGGGGTGCGCAGCAGGGTGGCGCGCAGCGGCAGGCCGGCCGCCAGGTCGAACGGGCGGGCGGCCTCGGCCGCCAGCCAGGCCTCGGCCTCGGCGGCCGGCAGCTCGACGGTGGCGAGGGCGAAGCGTTCGGCGTCGTGGACCTCGGTCAGCACCTGGCCGTCGTGGGACGGGTAGCCGGTGCGCAGCACCTCGTGCCGGCGCACCACGTCGGTCAGCGCGGCGGCGAGTGCGGCCCGGTCGGGCTCGCCGGTGATCCGCAGGGTGAGCGGTATGTGGTAGGCGGCGCTGTCCGGTTCGTACTGCGCCAGGAACCACATCCGGCGCTGCGCGAAGGACAGCGGCGCGGCCGTTCCCGCCGGGCGCGGGGTGATGGCGCGGGCGGCGGGCTCGGCGGCCCGGGCCCGGGCCTGGGCCAGGCGTCTGCGCAGCAGTTCCTGGCGGCCGGGGGGCGCGGCGGGTGCCGGGCCGGGTACCCCGGTGGTCTCCTCGATGGTCATCGTGTCTCCCCCGTGTGTCCTGTGGTGCCGAGCTCGGCGTCGACCTCGCCGAGCAGGATGTCCTCGATCCGCCGGGCCAGCACGGTCAGCGTGCGGGCCTCGAAGACGGTGCGCAGCGGCAGGTCGATGCCGAGGATGTCGCGGACCCGGGCGACCAGCCGGGTGGCGAGCAGCGAGTGGCCGCCGAGGGCGAAGAAGTCGTCGCCGCGGGCGACCGTGTCCACCCCGAGGACCTCCTGCCAGAGTTCGGCGAGCAGTTCCTCGCACTCGCCCTCGGGGGGCGCCCCCGCGCCGCCGAACTCCGGGTCGGGCAGGGCGGCGCGGTCGATCTTCCCGGACGGGGTGGTCGGCAGGGCGTCCAGCACCATCACGACGGCGGGCACCAGGTGGTCGGGCAGCCGGGCGGCGAGGTCGGCGCGCAGCTGCTCGCCGGTGCGGCCGTCGGTGACGGCGTGCGCGACCAGCACCGGTCCGGCGCCCGACTCGCGGAGGGTCACCGCCGCGTCGGCGACCCCGGGCAGGCCGGTCAGCTGGGCCTCGATCTCGCCGAGCTCGATCCGGAAGCCGCGCAGCTTGACCTGCCGGTCGGCCCGGCCGTGGTAGTCCAGCCGGCCGTCTCGGCGGCGGCAGGCCAGGTCGCCGGTGCGGTACATCAGGGCGCCGACGGGGCCGCCGGGCTCGGGGACGAACCGGTCGGCGGTCAGCTCGGGGCGGCCGTGGTAGCCGAGTGCCACCCCGGCGCCGGCGATGCACAGTTCGCCGAGGCCGTTGACGGGGACCGGCCGGCCGGCCGCGTCCAGCAGGTGCAGCCGGGTGTTGTCGATCGGGTCGCCGAGCGGCATCCCCCCGCCGCGGGCGGCGAGTTCGGCGTCGATCCGCTGGGCGGTCGACCAGACGGTGGTCTCGGTCGGGCCGTACAGGTTCCACAGTTCGCGCGAGCGCCGGAGCAGGGCCCGGGCGAGGTCGGCGGTGAGCGCCTCGCCGCCGCACAGTGCGAGCAGGCCGGGCCGGCCGGGCCAGTCGGCCTCCAGCAGCAGCCGCCAGGTGGCGGGGGTGGCCTGCAGCACCGTCACGCCGCGGCGCTCCAGCCAGGCCGCCAGGGCGTGGCCGTCGGTGGCGGTCGCCCGGTCGGCGATCTCCACCCGGGCGCCGGTGACCAGGGGCAGCCACAGTTCGAGGCCGGCGATGTCGAAGGTGACGGTGGTGACCGCGGCGACCACGTCCCGGGCCGTGATGCCGGGTTCGCGGGCCATCGAGCGCAGGAAGTTGACGATCGCCCGGTGCGGGACCGACACGCCCTTGGGGGTGCCGGTGGAGCCCGAGGTGTAGAGCAGGTAGGCGGGGTCCTCGGGGCCGGCGGCCGTCGCCGGGGTGTCGGGTTCGGCGGTGTCCTGGTCGCCGTCCACCAGGACCAGGTCGTCCCGGCCGGCGAACAGTTCCTCGCCCGCGCTCGCCCGTTCGCCGACCAGCAGCGGCGCGCCGGCGTCGGCGAGCACCGCCCGGTTGCGGGCCGGCGGCTGGTCGGGGTCGAGCGGCAGGTAGGCCGCGCCGCTGCGCAGGACGCCGAGCAGGGCGAGCGGCAGGGCCCGGCCGCGCCGGACGGCGACCGCGACCAGGGTGCCGGGCCGGGCGCCGCGGGCGCGCAGCAGCCGGGCCAGCCGGTCGGCGGCGGTGTCGAGTTCGGCGTAGCTGAGTTCTCCGTCGGCGGCCGAGACGGCGGTCGCGTCCGGGGTCCGGGCGGCCTGGGCGGCGACCAGCTGCGGCAGGGTGTCGGCCGCCGGCTCCCGTTCGGCGCCGCGGGCGGTGGTGACCGCGAGCTCGGCCTCGGTGAGCAGGGCGAGTTCGGCGATCGGCCGGTCGGGTTCGGCGACGGCGTGGGCGACCAGGGTGAGCAGGTGGTCGACGGCGGCCAGCACGGAGGCCTCGTCGTAGCGGCCGGTGCGGTACTCGGCGGACAGCAGCGGTCCGTCGGCGGGGAACTCCAGGAACAGCGACAGGTCGCTCTTGGCCGTGCCGTTGCAGACCTCGGCGACGAAGTCGAGCCGCAGGTCGTCGAGTTCGGCGACGGCGGCGGGGTGGTTCTGCACCGCGAGCATGATCTGGCCGAACGGGGTGGCGGTCACCCCGCGCGGCGCCCCGGCGTAGCGGACCTGTTCGCCGGCCGGGTGGCCGCAGTGGTCGGCGGCGTCCAGCACCACCGGCCGTACCTTGCGGACCAGTTCGCGGAAGGTGTCGGTGCCGCGGACGTCGAGGCGCAGTGCCACGGTGTTGGTCAACGGGCCCAGCACCTGCTCCAGTTCGGGCAGCGGCCGGACCGCGAACGGGGTGAGGACCGCCACGTCGGTGCGCCCGGTGTAGCGGTGCACGACGGCGCCGAGCGCTGCCAGCAGCGTCATGTACAGGCTGGCGCCCTCCTCGGCGCCCCAGCGCTCGACGGTGCGCAGCAGGGCGGCGTCGAGGCGGCGGGCGGTGCGCAGGCCGGTCAGGTCGTGCGGATCGGGGTGCGGGCGGTCGCCGGGCAGGTGCTGGTCGGTGTCGAGTCCGGCGAGGCGGCCGGCCCAGCGTTCGGCCTCGGGGCGGCCCGCCTCGATGACCTGCCACTGCCAGCGGGCCACGTCGGAGAGCTGCAGCTCCGGGTCGCGGGCCTCGCCCCGGTAGGCGCGGCCGAGTTCGTCCAGCAGGACACCGTTGGCCCAGCCGTCGATGGCCGCGTGGTGCACTGTGATCAGCAGTTCGTGGTGGCGTTCGCCGATCCGCAGCGCCACGGCGCGCAGCATCCGGCCCTGGGCGAGGTCGATCGGGTGGGCGGCCTCGGCGCGCAGCGCGGTGTCGATCCGGTCCTCGTCGGCGCCGGGCAGGTCGAGCACCGGGACGTCCACCGGGTAGGCGGGGCGGACCTCGGCGGTGAGCTGCTCGCCGTGGCCGGTCAGGGCGGTGCGCAGGACCTCGTGGCGCCGTACCAGCTCGGTCAGGGCCCGGCCGAGCCGCTCCGGGTCGAGGGCGCCGGTGGCGCGGATCCGCAGCGGGACGTTGTAGACGGCGGTGCCGGGCGTCATGGCCTCGTGCAGCCACAGTTCGCGCTGGAAGGAGGTGGCGAGCGCGGGCAGTGCGGGTTCGCGGCGGGGCGGTTCGACCGCGGGGCCGGTGGCGGCGCCCTGGGCGGTCCGGACGGCGAGCGCGGCGACGGTCGGGGCGGCGAAGAATTCGCCGAGCGGCACCCGGACGCCGTACTCGCGCTCGATCCGGGCGAGGACCGACAGGGCGAGCAGCGAGTGGCCGCCGAGGTCGAGGAAGACGTCGTGGACGCCGACCTGCGGCACGCCGAGCACGGAGCTCCACAGTTCGGCGATCCGGGTCTCGGCCGGGGTCCTGGGGGCCACGTAGACGTCGCTCGCGGTGCGGGTGCGGGCGGCGAGCGGCATCGCCCGGCGGTCGGCCTTGCCGTTGGGGGTGAGCGGGAAGCGCTCCAGCACCTCGACGGCGGCGGGCACCATGTAGCCGGGCAGCGCGGCGGCGCAGCGCTCGCGCAGGGCGGCGACGGTGGGGCGGGCGCCCTGGTCGGGTTGGACGAAGGCGGCGAGGTAGTCGCCGGCCTCGTCGCGCTGGACCACGGCGACGGCGGCCTGGACGCCGGGGTGGCCGGAGAGCACGGCCTCGATCTCGGCGAGTTCGACCCGGAAGCCGCGGACCTTGACCTGGTGGTCGGTGCGGCCGTGGGTCTCCAGGTTGCCGTCGGGCCGCAGCCGGACCAGGTCGCCGGTGCGGTAGTGGCGCTCGCCGTGGAGGGTGACGAAGCTCTGTTCGGTGAGGTCGGGGCGGCCGTGGTAGCCGCGGGCCAGGCCGTCGCCGGCCAGGTAGAGCTCGCCGACGGTGCCGGCCGGGACGGGCCGGCGGTGCTCGTCAAGGATGAGGCCGGTGGTGCCGGGCAGGAAGTGTCCGAGCAGCGGCTCGAAGTCCTGGTCGCGGCCGACCAGCCACCAGGTGGAGTAGACGGTGTCCTCGGTCGGTCCGTACAGGTTGTACAGCCGCTCGACCTGCGGCTGGGCGTAGACCTGGTCGGCGAGCCGGCGGGACATCGGCTCGCCGGCGGTGTTCACCACCCGGACGCCGGGGGGCAGGCCGCGGCCGCCGCGCAGCAGCGCGCCCATCGCGCTGGGCACGGTGTTGACCAGGGTCACCGCGTCGCGGGCGGGCAGTTCGGGCAGTGCGAGGACGTTCTGGGCGAGGATGACGGTGCCGCCGACGGACAGCGGCAGGAAGATCTCGTACACCGAGAGGTCGAAGCAGATCGAGGTGCCGAACAGCACCCCGGCGACGTCCTCGGGGCCGAGCAGTCCGGCGGCCCAGCGCAGCAGGGCGTTGACGCCGTGCTGGGTGACGGCGACGCCCTTGGGGCGGCCGGTGGAGCCGGAGGTGTACAGCACGTTCGCGAGCGCGCCCGGTCCGGCGGGCGGGAAGGCGGGCGGCTCCCCGGCGGGGCGGGGGTCCTCGAGGTGGAGCAGTTTGGCCCCGGCGCCGGCCAGCAGGTGTTCGTGGGCGCGGTCGGTGATCACCACGGGGGCCTGCGCGTCGCCGATCACCAGCTCCAGCCGGTCGCGCGGGTAGGCCGGGTCCAGCGGTATGTAGGCTCCGCCGGCCCGCAGCACCGCCAGTACGGCGGCCACCAGGCCCGGGGTGCGGGGCAGGCAGACGCCGACCAGGGTGCCGGAGGTCACCCCGGCACCGGCCAGGGCGGCGGCCAGTTCCTGCACCTCGGACCAGAGTTCGCGGTAGGTCAGGCGGTGGTCGCCGTCGACCAGTGCGGTGCGGTCGGGGGTGCGACGGACCTGCGCTTCCACCAGGTCGGCCAGCGACATGGCCGGGTCAAGCGAAGGAAGTCCGATCGAACTCATCAACTCTCCTGAGGTGTGGCCCTGTTGCGGCTTGTGGCCGGATTCGGGGCGGTGCGCCATGGGAGATGGTGGGGGAAAGAGATGAAGATGACCAGTACATTGCCGTCACCTGTTCGATATGCCGGAAAGGTCACCCGGCTCAGCGGTTCAAAATGACGTGTCCACGGCTATTTCTCTGACGCAGCGTCAATATCCGCATACTGCCGGTCCTTCGCCAGCGACTCGGCGAGCCTGGTCAGCAGGTGGCGGAGGTTCGCGGCGTCCTGCTCGGCGGACTGTTCGGGTGCGGGGTTCGTCTGGGACATGCGCGAAGGCTAGGGGTCCACTCTCAACGGCCGATAAACGGGTCGGGTCGAGTTCTGGCATGGACCTTACATTTCCTCCATCGGTCGACGACCGGACTGACGAATCGTCCATTCCCCTACCGGATATCGGAGTTACCGGAACCGGTCGTTGACACCGGCCCGGGGCAGCCGGTCTAATGCGGTCGTGCCGCCGACCGGCCCGGACCCCGGAGCGGCCCGATCCCCAGGGAAGCGCAGGTGGCCATGGACCAGGACGGCGATCCGCTCGCCCTGAGCATCTCCCGGGCCAAGGCGCTCCACGACCAGGACCCGACCTGCCGGTCGCTCGGCATCTCGCTCGGCGACGTCGGCCCCGGCCGCGCCGTGGTGCGGCTGCGGCTGACCGCCGAGATGGTGAACGGACACGGGATCGCCCACGGCGGCTTCCTGTTCCTGCTGGCCGACGCCGCGTTCTCGTTCGCCTGCAACACCCACGGCCCGGTCACCGTCGCCCAGGGCGCCCAGGTGAGCTTCCTGCAGCCGGCCGCCGCCGGCGACGAACTGACCGCCGAAGCCGTCGAACGCACCCGGGTCGGCCGGCACGGCGTCTACGACGTCACGGTCCGCAAGGCCGACGGCACGGTGGTGGCCGAGTTCCGGGGCCAGAGCACCATGCTCTCCGGCCGGCCCGGGACCGCCGGCTAGTCCCGGCTCTGCTGCGGCCAGCGCGCCGAACGCCCCAGGGCGGCGAGCAGCCGCTCCAGCGGCGGCACGGTCCCCGGCACCGGCAGCGCCGGGCGGAACCCGGCACCCGGACGCAGCCGCCGCGGGGTGTCCGGGACCTCCCGCTCGGCGATCACCGCGACCTCCGCCACCAGTTCCGGCTCGAAGTCGACCGGCGCACCGATCGCCACCGCCACGTCCCAGCTGTGCACCAGGTAGTCCAGCAGGTGGTACGAGACCGCCTGCCGGGCCGGGAAGGTGCGGGCGTCGTTGATCCGCGGCAGCCAGAACCGCCCGTCCAGCACCCCCGGCGCACCGAACGCCTCCACCACCCGCTTCGCCGAGGCCCGGTAGTCGGCCACCGGCCCGGCCCCGGTCGCCCGGTACTCCCAGACGCCGCGGTCCTCGCGCTCCCCGTCGGCCGCCGCCGCGAAGCCCAGGTTCTCGGCCGTCATGTGCTCCACCAGCCGCCGCACGTCCCAGTCGGCGCACGGCGTGGGCAGCTCCCACTGGCCGTCCCGGATCCGGTCGACCGCCGCCACGCTGTGCCGCATCGCCAGCCGGTGGAGTTCGAGCATCGTTCAGGCCTTCCTGCCGGGCCGCTCCGTCCACCAGCGGCGGCCGGACGCGGGGAGGGTGGAGATCGGGTCGTAGCTCGGGTACCTGCGCCCCAGGACGTCGGACGCCGCCTCGGCGGCCCGGGCCTCGGGCTCGGTGCGGTAGTTCTTGGTCCAGTAGGAGATGCCGCGCTCACGGTCGTACTCGACGGCCTGGTGCACCCAGCGCTTGCCCACGTGCGGCACGTCGTTGACGATCCGGGGGGTGGCATACCCCGGCAGGTAGCCCATGATGCCCTCCTGGAGCCGCTGCGCCTCGTGGAGCGCGATCCGCCAGTGCTCGGCGTTGGGGATCATGTCGCACAGGTAGAAGTAGTACGGCAGGATGCCCGCCTCGCCCTGGAGCGCGAGGCACAGGTCCAGCAGGTCCTCCACCGAGGCGTTCACCCCGCGCATCAGCACGCCCTGGTTGCGGACGTCCCGCACGCCCGCGTCGAGCATCGCCCGGGCCGCCTCGGCCACCAGCGGGGTCACCGACTGCACGTGGTTGGCGTGGGTGTGCACCGCGAGGTTGACCGCCCGGCGGGCGGCGACCGCCGCCACCCTGGCCATCCCCTCGGTCATCTCGGGCTGCAGCCAGTGCTGCGGCAGCCCGACCAGCGCCTTGGTGGCGAGCCGGATGTCGCGGACCGAGGAGAGTTCCAGCAGCCGCATCAGGAAGCTCTCCAGCTGCCGCCAGGGCACGTTGGCGACGTCACCGCCGGACACCACCACGTCCCGGACGTGCGGCATCCGCTTGAGGTAGTCCAGCATCTGCTCCTGGCGGTCGGCCGGCCGCAGCACCAGCCGGGCCTTGGTGACCTGCGGCGTCGAGTTGCCGACCAGGTCCATCCGGGTGCAGTGCCCGCAGTACTGCGGGCAGGTGGAGACCAGTTCGGCGAGCACCTTGGTCGGGTAGCGGTGGGTGAGGCCCTCCACCACCCACATCTCGGCCTCGTGCAGCGAGTCGCGCTCGGCGAGCGGGTGGCTGGGCCACCGCGGGTCGCGGTCGCAGCGCACCGGCAGCAGGTAGCGGCGGACCGGGTCGGCCAGGAACGCCGCGGTGAACTCGGCCGGCCGCAGCGCCGCCGCGGGCGCCATGGTGTTCAGCATCTGCGGCGGCACCAGCATCGACATGGTCGCGAACTGCTCCCGGTCCGCGGCCAGTTCCTGGTAGAAGCGGTCGGTCAGCAGACCGCCCACGACGGCCCGCAGCTGCGCCGGGGTCTTGACGCAGTGCGCCCGCTGCCACTGGGCGTCGCGCCACTGCGCCGCGGTGACCTCGCGCCAGCCCGGCAGCCGACGCCAGTCCGGTTCGATCAGCGGGGTCCGGACGTACCGGTACGGCTGCCGGGCGGTGTGCTCGTTCATCGGTCGGGGCTGTCCGGAGCACCGGTGAACAGCGTCGCGAAGCGGGTGCGCAGCTCGCGCTTGAGCACCTTGCCGGTCGGCCCGAGCGGGAAGTCCGCGCCGTCCCGGGCGATGCTGACCGCGGCGAGGGCGGGCAGCCCGGCCACGCCGAGCGCCTTGTCGGCGGCCTCGTGCACGGTCCGCTCGTCCGCCCCGGCCGCGGCGGCCTGCAGCCGGACCACCGCGATCGGCACCTGGCCCCGGCCGTCCGGGCCGGGCACGCCCACCACCGAGCAGTCCTGGACCAGTTCGGCGCAGTCGGCGAGCAGCACCTCCTCGACCGGGAGGCTGTAGAGCGGCCCATCGGCGGTGTCGATGACGTCGACCGTCCGGTCCAGGTGGTAGAACCGGCCGTCGGCGTCGCGCCGGGCCACGTCCCCGGTCAGCCAGTAGCCGGCCAGCTCGAAACTGCTGGTCAGCCGCGGGTTGTTCCAGTAGCCGGGGGTACGCGACGGGGTGACCACCCCGAGCAGACCGACCTCGCCGTCGGGGAGTTCGGTGCCGTCGCCGGAGAGCACCGCGGCCTTCAGCACCACCTCCAGCGGCCGGCCGACGCAGCGGTCGTCGCGCTCCGTCTCCGGCGAGGTGACCTGCCCGAACAGCGCCATCCCCATCTCGGACGAGCCCAGCCCGTCGATGAACTGCGAGCCGGCCAGGGCCGGTTCCTCCTCGCGCTGCTGCGGCAGCAGCCAGGGCCTGATCAGCCCGGCCGGCCGCTCGCCGAGCGTCACCAGCCGGCGGATGTGCCCGTAGTGGGCGCTGTCGCCGGTGTTGAACCAGGAGTGCACCTTGGCGGCGCCGGCCACCGGCAGCTCCCCGGTGGCCAGTTCGACGAAGGTCCGCGGGAAGGAGGCGACCATGGTCGGCTGGAACGCCTCCATCACCGGCTCGACGACGGTGCGCCGCCAGTCCCCCATCACCACGGTCGGCAGGCCCAGCAGGGTCGCGGTCAGGAAGTAGCTCAGACCGCCCGCGTGAGTGTGCGGCATCAGCGACATCAGCCGGTCGTAGGGCTCCGCCGGAAAGCGCTCCATCCGGGGCTGCTTGCCGTCCCAGAACTGGCGGTGCGCCAGCATGGTGGACTTGGGGGTGCCGGTGGTGCCGGAGGAGTGGATCAGCGCCACCACGTCCTCGGGGGCGTGCCGGTACGGGTACTCCTCGGGCAGCGCGGCCGACTCCGCGTCGAAGGCCTGCACCTCGGCGGTGAGCGCGATGAACCGCGGCCGGCGCTGCGGGTCGGCGCGGTAGGCGGCGGCGAGCCGGGTGGGGTCGTCGGCGACGATGCCGACCACCCCGACGTGGTCGAGGTAGCGGACCATGATGTCCGGCCGCATCGCGTCGTTGACCAGGGCGGGTACGGCGCCCAGCGCGGTGAGCGCGAGGAAGTGCAGCAGCGGCTCCAGGCCCTCGGCGACCACGATGCCGACCGGCTCGCCGGGGCGCACCCCGTTGGCCCGGTACCACCTGGCGTAGCGGTCCCGCAGCGCGGCCAGGTCGAGCAGGCTGTGGCCGCGCAGCACCACCTGGCCGCGGTGGTCGGTGTGGTGGCCGTAGGCGAACGGCACCGCCCGGTTGGGGTTGAGCGCGAGGGCGTGGTCCAGGAAGTTGCCGGCGCCCAGGGTGGGTTCCGTCATCAGCTGCCGGCGCACCTCGAGCGGCGCCACGGGGCTGGTTTCGTGCATCGTGATCTCCCAACAGTTCTGTTGCTGAACGGAGTTCGGTGCTGGACGAAGGTCGGTGCTGGACGAAGGTCGGTGCCGAACGGACGTCAGAGCTGGTGCAGGTCCGGGTAGCGGTCCAGGAGTTCGGCCGCCACCCGGTGGCCGGAGCGGACCGCGCCCTCCATCAGGCCGAAGAACTCGGTGCTGGTCTCGGTGCCGGCCCAGTGCACCCGCCCGTACGGGGCGGCCAGCCGCGGCCCGAGGGCGGTCCAGTCGCCGGGGCCGAGCAGCGCCGCGTAACACCCGCGGCTGTACTCCTCGTTGACCCAGTCGGTGATGTGGCAGGCGAGCGGCTCGGGCAGCTGCGGGAACAGCCGGGCGGCCTGCGCGAGCGCGGCGGCGCGCTGCCCGGCCGGCCCGAGCGCGGCGAACCGGTGGGCCTCGGCTCCGGTGACGAAGCCGGTGAGCACCCCGGGCCCGCCGTCGGGCGGGGTGTCGTCCACGGTGGACAGCAGCGGACCCTCGGCGTTGACCGACCAGCCGGACAGGCCGTGCTCCCGCCAGTACGGCCGCTCGTACACCAGCTGGACCTTGACCGCGCAGCCGCGCGCGGTGCGGTCGGTGCTGCGCCGGGCGGCCGGGTCCCGGACGATCCCGTCGGCGAGCAGCGGCGGCAGCGCGACCACGGCGGCGGCGGCCCGGGTGGATCCGCCGGCGGAGTGCACGGTGACCCCGTCGGCGTCCTGGTGGACCGCCCGGACCGGGTCGGACAGCCGGAGCCGGCCACCGAGCTGCCGGGCGAGCCGTTCGCACAGCTGGTGCGCGCCGCCGGCCACCCGGTCCTGCTGGGCGCCGCCCTCGAAGGCGTTGAGGTAGCGGGTGCCGCCGCCGGAGCGCAGGTAGAAGGCCAGGTGCAGGACGGAGATGTCGGCCGGGTCGGCGGCCATCATCTCACCGAGGAACAGCGGGAAGAACAGCCGGGCGTCGGGGTGGGTGAGGTGGCGGTCGGCCCATTCGGCGGCGGTGAGCGCGTCCAGCCGCTCGGCGTCCGGGGTCAGCCAGGGGGCGTCGGTGCGGACGGTGGCGGTCACCTCGTCCAGCAGGTCGAACAGGCCGCCGAGGGCGACCGCGTTGAGCGGCGGGAACCGTCCGGCGCTGGTGCCGTCCGCCGCCGGGCCGAGTGCGAACCGGCTCTGGCCGGCCATCTCGGTCGGCGCGGTCTTCAGGCCGTGTTCCGCGAGCAGGCCGTGCAGTTCGGTGTGCCGGTCGCCCAGGTACGCGGCGCCCGCGTCGACCCAGCTGCCGGGTGCGACCTCGATGCCGCGGGTGCGGCCGCCGACCCGGTCGCGGGCCTCCAGCACGGTGACCCGGACCCCGGCCCGGGCCAGGTCCACCGCGGCGGTGAGCCCCGCGAGGCCGGCGCCGACGACGATCACGCTCACCGGGCCGCCCCCGCGACCTTCGCCGCCAGCGACTCGGGGGTGGGCGCGGCCAGGAAGTCCTCGAAGGTCAGCTCGACCCCGCTCTCCCGGGCGACCGCGCTCAGGACCCGGGTGGCGATCAGCGAGTCGCCGCCGAGGTCGAAGAAGTCGCAGTGCGGGGTGATCCCGTCGGTCTCCAGCACCCGCCGGAAGATGGCGGTCACCGTGTCAACGCCCATCGTTGCCCTCCTCCTCGGCAGCGGCGGCACCCTGCCGGCGCTGCGTCAACTCCGTCTCCTCGGGCGTCCGCCCTTCGTACTGCCGGTGCGTGCCGGCCCGGTCGAGCTTGCCGCTGGAGGTGCGGGCGAGCCGCTCCACCAGGGCGATCCGCCCCGGCACCAGGTGGCCGGGCACCCGGGCCGTCAGGTGGCGGCGCAGGCCGGCCGCGAGCGCGGCGGTGTCGGCGCCCGGGGCGGGGACCACGTACGCCACCAGGGCGGTCCGGCCGGCCAGTCGGGCGCCGGTGACGGCGGCGCCCGCCACCTGGGGGTGGGCGGTGAGGTGGGCCTCGACCTCGGCGGGGTCGACCCGGATCCCGCGGATCTTCAGCTCGCCGTCCAGCCGTCCGCGGTGGAGCAGGACGCCGCCGGGCGCCCGTTCGACCCGGTCGCCGGTGCGGAACCAGCGGTCCTCCCCGCTGCCGAACCGGGCCTCGGTGGCCTGCGGCAGGCCGCGGTAGCCGAGCGCCAGCGCGGGGCCGCCGATCATCAACTCGCCCTCCGCGCCGATCCGTTCGAGGACGTGCGGGAGCGGCAGGCCGATCGGCACCCGGTCGCCCGGCCGCCACGGCCGGCCCAGGGCCAGGGCGCGCGGGCCGTGCAGGTCGACGGCGTGGGTGATCAGGGTGGTCTCGGTGGATCCGTAGGTGTTGACCAGCCGGACGTCGCCGGTGGCCAGCGCGCACCAGTCGGCCAGCCGGGCCGGGTCGGCCGCCTCACCGCCGATCACCACCAGCCGCACCGACGGCGGCAGGGCCGCCCGGTCCTCGGTGAGGTGGCGGACCAGTTCGTGCCAGTAGGCGGTCGGCAGGTCGAGGACGGTGATCCGCTCGCGCTCCACCATCCGCAGCAGGCGCGGGAACGAGCCGCTGTGCGCCTCGTCGTCGAGGACCAGCGCGGCGCCCGCGGTGAGCGTCGGGAGGATCTCCTCGAAGCAGGTGTCCCAGTTGAGCGAGGCGAACTGCAGCACGCGGTC
Source organism: Kitasatospora sp. NPDC048540 (assembly GCF_040651175.1). Classification (NCBI taxonomy): domain Bacteria; kingdom Bacillati; phylum Actinomycetota; class Actinomycetes; order Kitasatosporales; family Streptomycetaceae; genus Kitasatospora; species Kitasatospora sp. NPDC048540. Next base: position 127,949 of record NZ_JBEZIR010000004.1, on the reverse strand, counting down.
GGCCGGGCCCAGGTCGAACAGCTCGCGCAGCGCGCCGACCACCGTGGTGATCGCTCCGCGCGGGGTGACCACCGGCTTGGGGTCACCGGTGGAGCCGGAGGTGAAGAGGATGTAGGCGGGGGCCTGCGGGCCATCGGGCTCGTCGGGGCCGTCCGTGCCGCGGGGGGTCAGCAGGTCGGTGAAGTCGACCGGCTCAACGCCAGATTTCCCTTGCGGAACCGTTTCTGCATCGATCACGAGGTGACAGCCCGCGGCCGCCACCATGGCCCGCTGCCGGGCAGCAGGGAAAGCCGGGTCGACCGGACAGTATGTGCCGCCCGCGGCCAGCACCCCGAGCAGCTCGGCGACCACGCCGGGAGAACGGGAAGTTCGGACACCAACCACGCCCGGTCCGGCCCCCAGGCGCAATGCCGCCCGCTGGACCAGCCCGTCGAGCTGAAGGTAGCTCAACGGACGGCCATTGTGAACGACCGCGGTACGGTCGGCATGACTCTCGACAATTTGCGTGAACGCGTCAATTAGATCCGGGGTGACCGGACCGACGCCAGGAGTCCCTAAAATGACCGCTCTCCCCTGCTGATCCGCCGAACGCGCCATTGCGTCCTTCGCAATTCAGGGGGACTGTACCGGCGGGGAGGGGTGGCCACAACGGGTTGAATGTTGCCAATCTTTCACGTCAATTCACTTGCCCCGCACCGCAGTCGGACCAATTCGGAACCGCGCGCACGCAAAGTCTGACACTGCGTCATCCGGCCAGGTCACCACCGCGGCCGGACAGCACGGCGCCCCGCCCCCCGACGGTCCGGGAGCGGGGCGCTGGGCGCTGGGGCGGGCGGCTCAGGCCGGGCTGCCGCCGGCCTTCGCCGGGGCGACCGGGCGGGCGCCGCCGCTCGGCCGCAGGAAGAGCAGCAGGGTGGGCACCAGGTACGCCACCCAGACCACCGTCTGGGCCACCGACGGGTCGGGCTGGAAGTTGAACACGCCCTTGAGCAGGGTGCCGTACCAGCTGTCCTTCGGGATGGTCGAGCTGATGTCGAAGGCCATGTCGTGCAGGCCCGGCAGCCAGCCGGCCTCCTGCAGGTCGTGCACGCCGTAGGCGAGCACACCGGCGGCGACCACCACCAGCATCGCGCCGGTCCAGGTGAAGAACTTGGCCAGGTTGATCTTCAGCGCGCCGCGGTAGAACAGCCAGCCCAGCACCACCGCGGTGAGCAGACCGAGGACCGCGCCGACCAGCGGCCGCACCCCGTCACCGGTGGCGGCCACCGCCGTCCAGATGAACAGCGCGGTCTCCAGCCCCTCCCGGCCCACCGCCAGGAAGGCGGTGGTGACCAGCGCGAAGGTGCCCATCGCCAGCGCCGCGTCCAGCTTGCCGTGCAGCTCGGCCTTCAGGTGGCGGGCGGTGCGGCGCATCCAGAACACCATCCAGGTGACCAGGCCCACGGCGATGATCGACAGCGAGCCGCCGAGCGCCTCCTGCGCCTCGAAGGACATCTGGGTGGAGCCGTACTGCAGCACCGCGCCGAACGCCATGCTGATCAGCACGGCGGCCGCGATGCCGGCCCAGACCGGTGCCAGCCGGTCCCGGCGGCCGGTCTTGACCAGGTAGGCGATCAGGATGCAGACGACGAGGCTGGCTTCCAGGCCCTCGCGCAGGCCGATCAGGTAGTTGCCGAACACGGCGGTCTCCTCAGGGGGTTGTACGGGGCGGGGTCAGCCGAACAGGGCCTGGCCCCACCACTCGCCGGGCTTGCGGATGCCGGGCGGGCAGGCGAAGTGCGCGGAACCGACGTGCTGGATGTACTCGTTCAGCTTGTCGGACGCGGCGAGGCGCTGCTGCAGGGGCACGAACGCCTTGCGGGTGTCGCGCTGGTACGCCAGGAAGAACAGGCCCGCCTCCAGCCGGCCGAGACCGTCGGTGCCGTCCGTGAAGGAGAAGCCGCGGCGCAGGATCATCAGCCCGTCGTTGGAGTCCGGGTGGGCCAGGCGCACGTGCGAGTCCTCGGGCATCGCCTTCAGGTCCGGGGTGTCCCGCTCCCGCTGCTTGCCGAACGGCGCGCCCTCCCGCTTGGTGCGGCCGAACACGCCCTCCTGCTCCCCCAGCGAGGTGCGGTCCCAGGTCTCGATGTGCATCCGAATCCGGCGGGCCACCAGGTACGAGCCGCCGGTGAGCCACTCGGGGCCCTCGCCCGGCGCGACCCAGACGTGCTTGTCCAGCGCGTCGGCGTCGGTGCCGGAGATGTTGTGGGTGCCGTCCTTGAACCCCATCAGGTTGCGCGGGGTCTGCGCCTCGGGGGTGGTGGACGAGGTCTTGCCGAACCCCAGCTGCGACCAGCGGACGTTGACCACGCCCATGCCGATCCGGGCCAGGTTGCGGATCGCGTGCACCGCGACCTGCGGGTCGTCCGCACAGGCCTGGACGCAGATGTCACCGCCGGAGCGGGCCGGGTCGAGGTTGTCGTGCGGGAACTTCGGCAGCTCGATCAGCGCCTCGGGCCGCTTGGCCTTCAGCCCGAACCGGTCGACGCCGTCCTTCTCGAACAGCGTCGGGCCGAAGCCCATGGTCAGCGTCAGCCGGGACGACGGCAGGCCGAGCGCCTCGCCGGTGTCGTCCGGCGGCGCCTCGGCCAGACCGCTGGCGCCGGTGCCGACCTCACGGCCGCCGGTCATCGCCGCGGCCGCCTTGGTCCACTCCTTGAGCATCCTGACCAGCGCGTCGCGGTTGGTGGTGACCACGTCGAAGGTCGCGAAGTGCAGCCGGTCCTGCACCGGGGTGGCGATCCCGGACTGGTGGTCGCCGTAGAACGGGATGTCACCGCCGGCCGCGGCCGGTGCGGGCTCCGACTCGCGCAGGGTGGCGGCGGCGACCGAACCGGCGGCCGCGGCGCCGAGCGCCACACCGGCACCGGCCCAGCCGATGACGGCGCGTCGGCTGACCGCGCCGCGGGGTTCGGCGCCGGGGGCGGCGGACTGCTCGGGTCCGGGAGTGGCGGCGCTGGGGGTCTCAGCGTTCATACCAGGGGTCCTTCGTGGGGTTCGGCGGGGACACGGCTGCCGTGACGGCCGTGTCGGCCGCCACGGCAGGGGTGGCGATGGTGGCGCGGATCAGCTGACGACGACGGCGGCGGCGAGCTTGGACAGCGGCTCGGCCAGCGCGTTCACCGAGTCGGCGAAGGTCTTCCGCTCGGCCTCGGTGACCTTGTCGTACGAGGTGTAGACGTCACCCTGCTTGTACTTGGCGAGCAGGGTCTGGATCGCGGCGAACTCACCGTCCAGGGTCTTGGCCAGCTCGGCGTCCTTCTCGGCGGCGACCGGCTTCAGCAGGTCGTACGCCTTCTTCGCGCCCTCGACGTTGGCCGCGAAGTCGGACAGGTCGGTGTGGCTGTAGCGGTCCTCCTCACCGGTGACCTTGCCGGTGGCGACCTCGTCCAGCAGCTCCTTGGCGCCGTTGGCCATGCTGGTGGCGGTGATCTCGGCCTGCGGGATCTTCTTCTGCCAGTCGGTCAGGTCGGCGACCAGCTGGTCGGCGAGCTTCTTGTCGGCGTCGGTGATCGCGTTGTCGGCCCAGAGGGACTTCTCCAGCTTGTGCCAGCCGGTCCAGTCCTGGCCCGGCTCCAGGCCGTCCTCACGGGTGTCGGTCTTCGGGTCGACGTCGCCGAAGCTCTCGGCGACCGGCTCGGTGCGCTCCCAGCCGACCCGGGAGGGGGCGAACAGCGACCTGGCCTTCTCGATGTCGCCGGCCTTGATCGCCTCGGCGAACTGCGTCACCACCGGGATGGTCGCGTCGGCCTGCTCCTGGGCGTACTTGTGGTACGCGGCCACGGCGTCCTGCAGGCGGGTGTCGGCCTTGGCCTGGCCGCTGTCGCCGGTCACGGTGATCTTCTGGCGGATGCCGTCACCGGTCATGCCGGGCTTGCAGGCGATCTCGTAGCTGCCGGGCTTGATCTCGGCGGAGATCTCCACCTTGGTGCCGGGGCCGATGTTCTCGCGCTCGGTGACGATCTTGTCGCCGGCGGCGTAGACGTAGACCTCGGTGGCCTTGCTGCCCTTGTTCTGGACGGCCAGCTTGACCTGGCCACCCGCGAAGGTGGTCTTCGACACCTCGCAGGCCGTATCGGAGGCGTTCACCTGGACGGCGTCCGCCGAGGAGGCGTCGTCCTTCTTGGAGCAGCCGGCCAGAGCGGCTCCGACCACGGCGATGGAGAGCAGTGTGGCTGCGGCGGAACGGCGACGGGCGGACATGTGAGCTCCACGGGCGAGGGTGTACAGAAAGATGACAGGTACAGGGCAGCAAAAAGGACGACCGGGCAGATGCGCGACCCCCCGGTCGTCCAGTTAGCTGAGGCATACCTTAGATAGCCCCCGGCGAGCCGTCCACATCGCCCCCTGCCCGGCCCGAGGGTTTTACCAATTCGTGGCCATCGGCCCACCCCGGTGCCGAACCGCACACACCCCGGCACACCACCTCCACCCCGCGGGCGACGGCCGCCCCGGCGGCCCCACGCCCGACCACCCGGCCGGCGCCGCCCGCCCGAGCGCGGTGCGACCGGCGTCACAGCCACCCGCGGGCCCGGCGACCCTAGGGTTGGGAGGGCGAAGACAAAGACAGGCCTGGCAAGGAGGCGTGGTGACGGCACATCAGCTGATCGGCCGGATCGTGGACCCCGGCAGTTTCGTCCGCTGGGACCGGCCGCTCGACGCCCGGCCCGCGGACCCCGGCTACCGGGCCGCGCTGGCCCGCGCCCGGGAGCGCAGCGGCCTCGACGAGGCAGTCACCACCGGGCGGGCGCTGCTGGCCGGCCGGCCGGTGGCGCTGATCGCCTCGGAGTTCGCCTTCCTGGGCGGATCGATCGGGGTCGCCACCGCCGAGCGGATCACCCTCGCCGTGGAGCGGGCCACCGCCGAGCGGCTCCCGCTGGTCGCACTGCCGGTCTCCGGCGGCACCCGGATGCAGGAGGGCGCCGCCGCGTTCCTCTGCATGGTCCGGGTGACGGCCGCCGTCCAGGCCCACCAGGCCGCCGGGCTGCCGTACCTGACCTACCTGCGCAACCCCACCATGGGCGGGGTGTTCGCCTCCTGGGGCACACTCGGCCACCTGGTGCTGGCCGAACCGGGCGCCCGGCTCGGATTCCTCGGCCCCCGGGTCTACGAACAGCTGCGCGGCGAACCGCTGCCGCCGGACGTCCAGCTCGCCGAGACGCTCGCCGCGCGCGGACTGCTGGACGCGGTGGTGCCGCAGGAGCGGCTGCGCGAGGTGCTGCGGCTGGCCCTGGACGTCCTGGCCGGGACGCCCACCACCGAGCCCGCGCCACCGGCGCCCGCGCCGCGGCCCTCGCCGCCGGACCCGTGGGACGCCGTCCGCCGTACCCGGCGCACCGACCGGCCGGGCGCCCGGCAGCTGCTGGACCACGCCGGGCAGGGGGTGCTGACGCTGGCCGGCGAAGGCGCGCTGGTACGGGCACTGGCCAGGTTCGGCGGCCGGCCGGCCGTGGTGGTCGGTCAGCAGCGTCAGGACGGCGACGCCCCGCGGCCGTTCACGGCGGCCGAGCTGCGGTTGGTGCGCCGCTCGGCCCGGATGGCCGAGCAGCTCGGGCTGCCGCTGGTGACGCTGGTGGACACTGCGGGCGCGGAACTGTCCGCCCGGGCCGAGCTGGACGGCATCGCCGTCGAGATCGCCCAGTGCCTGGCCACCCTGGTCGGGCTGGCCACCCCGGTGCTGGCGGTGCTGCTCGGGCAGGGCTCCGGCGGCGGGGCGCTCGCCCTGCTGCCGGCCGACCGGGTGCTCGCCGCCGAACACGCCTGGCTCGCCCCGCTCCCGCCCGAGGGCGCCTCGGCGATCGTGCACCGCGACGGCGACCACGCCGCCGAACTGGCCCGCGCCCAGGGCATCGGCGCCGCCGACCTCGCCGCGGCGGGCCTGGTGGACCAGGTGATCGCCGAACTCCCGGACGCCGCCGAGGAGCCCGCGGCCTTCTGCGCCCGCGTCGGCGCGGCCGTCGCCGCCGCCCTCACCGACCTCGCCGCGCAGCCCCACCCCGGCCGCCTGCGCACCCGCGCCCACCGCCACCGCCACCTCGGCGGCCCCCCACCCACCGACGCCGGGTGACCGGCCAGGCCGGTCAGGTCAGGTCAGGTCAGCCGGTCACGGACATCGCGCTCCCGCAGCTCGGGGAGCACCCGCGCGACGGTCGCGAAGTCGCCGTCCACGTGCAGCACGGTGAGGTCGTGGTGGACCGCTGCCGCTGCCACCAGGAGGTCGACGACCCCGGCGGAACGGTGCTGGCCCTTCTGCGTGAGCTTGTACTGCGCGGTGTCCACCCAGTCCCAGGCGTCCTTCGGAACGCCGACCGCCGGACCGAACAGGTCGAACAGGTCGTTCTCCAGCTCGTCCCGGTGCGCCGGGCCCGTCGCCGAGTACAGGAGCTCGACCCTGGTCGGCTTGCTGATCCTCACCAGCCCCGATTCGATGGGCCCGAGCCAGCGCCTGCGGACGTCCGCGTCCTGCATCAGGTGCACGAATCCCGAGGTGTCGATCAGAAAACTGTCGATCATCCGCGATCCTCCCCGGCCCGCTTGCGGGCTGTGTAGGCCCTCAGGGTCGGCTCGAACTCTCCGAGGGCGGCACGCCGGGACAGCTTCTCCAGCGCCTCCAGCCGCTTCAGCCGCTGCACGTAGTCGGCCAGGGCGCCGTTGATCGTGTCCTTCTTCGTGCTCGTCCCCATCAAGCGCATGGCCTCCGCGAGGATCTTGTCGTCAACATCGATGTTGGTCATGCTCACCGTGGCACCTCCGTTGATGATGTGGCAAATTCATCCACATCATCAACGTTACCCATGCGTACGTCCGCACACCAGCCGGAATCGGGAGGCTCCGGCCCGCCCTGCACGCCGTCAGCCGTGGTCCGCGGCGGAGGTCCGCAGTTCGGGGGGTTCGCCGCTGAAGGTGATCCGGCCGCGGCGCAGCACGTGGACGAAGGTGCCGGGGCGGTCGAAGGCGGGGGGCAGGGACTGTTCGGCGAGGACCACGGTGCGGCCGTCGGCGGCCAGGCCGAGCAGCAGGCGGTGCAGGCGGTCGACCACCGCGGGGGCGAGGCCGCGGGCCGGTTCGTCGAGCAGCAGGACCGCCGGGCGGGCGGCCAGCGCCCGGGCGAGGGCGACCAGTTGCCGCTGGCCGCCGGAGAGGGCGCCGGCCCGGCGGTGGGCGAGCGGCGCCAGTTCCGGGAACCAGTGGTCGACCGGGGCCGGGCCGCCGAGGGCCAGGTGTTCGGCCACCGTGAGTGAGTCGAAGACGGCCCGCTCCGCCGGGACCAGGGCGGTCCCGAGCCGGGCCCGCCGGTGGGCGTCCAGCCCGGTGACGTCCACCCCGCGAAGCCGTACCCGGCCGGCCGTCGGGCGCAGCGAGCCGGCCAGGGTGTGCAGGGCGGTGCTGCGCCCGGCGCCGTTGCGGCCGAGCAGGACGGTGATCCGCCCTTGCGGGCAGGCCAGGTCGATGCCGTGCAGCGCCTCCAGCAGCCCGTACCGGGCCCGGACGCCGCGCAGTTCGGCCCCGGCGCTCATCCGGCGCCCCACAGTGCGGTGACCGCGGGGTCGGCGAGGACCGCGCGGGCGGGGCCGCTGAGCACCATGCGGCCGGCCGCGAGGACGTAGGCGGTGTGGGCGAGGCCGGCCACGAGTTCGGGGTCGTGCTCGACCAGCAGGACGGCCAGTCCGTCGGCGGCCAGTGCCCGCAGCACCACGGCGAGGTGGCGGGTCCGGGTGGTGTCCAGGCCGGCGGTCGGCTCGTCCAGGAGCAGCACGCGGGGTTCGGCGGCGAGGGCGCGGGCGAGTTCCAGCAGCCGCAGCGCGCCCGCGGGCAGGGCGGCGGCGGGCAGGTCGCGGACGGTGTCGAGGCCGAACAGCCGCAGGGCGCGGGTGGTGGCGGCGCGGGCGTCGGCGCGGCCGTGCGGGGGCAGGCCGAGCAGTCCGCGGGCGGTGCCGGCGGTGTGCTGCTCGGCGCCGATCCGGACGTTCTCGCCGACCGTCAGGCCGGGGAAGACGGCGGGCTGCTGGAAGGTCCGGGCCAGGCCGAGCCTGGCCCGGGCGTGGTCGGGGCTTCGGGTGACGTCCCGGCCGTCGAGCAGGACGCGGCCGGCGTCGGGTCTGGCCCGGCCGCTGAGGCAGTCGAAGAGGGTGCTCTTGCCGGCGCCGTTCGGGCCGACCAGGGCGGTGATCCGGCCGGGCGGCACGGTCAGGTCGACGCCGTCGACGGCCCGGGCGCCGCCGAACCGCCGGACCAGTCCGTACGCGGCGAGGCCCGCGCTCATCCGCCGCCCCGCCCGCCCCGCCCGCCCCGTCCGGCCGGCCCGGCGCGCAGGCGTTCCCCGAGCGGGCTGAGCACCGGGCGGCCCGCGGCGGGGCCGCGGGCCCGGGCGAGCCCGGCCAGGCCGCCGGGGAGCCGGCCGACCGCCACCGCGCCGGCGCCGACCACCACGGCGGAGACGCCCTGGCCGAACAGGGTGTCCAGCACGGTCAGGGCCGCGGCGGCGACGACCGCCCCGGTGGCGCTGTCCACCCCGGCGACCACCGCGGCGGCGAACCAGAGCAGTCCGCGCACCGGGTCGTAGGCGTTCGGGTCGAAGGACTGGCCGGCCAGGGTGGTCAGGGCGCCGCCGAGGGCGGCGAGCCCGGCGCCGGTCATGAAGAGCAGCAGTTTGAGGCGGGGGACGTCGACCCCGGCGGCCGAGGCGGCGTCCTGGTGGTCGCGCAGTGCGGTGAGCGCCCGGCCGAGCCGTCCCCGGTGCAGGTTGCGGACCAGCAGCAGGGCCGCGGCCAGCAGCAGCAGTTCCAGCGCGTACAGGGTCCGGTCGCCGCCTGGCAGTTGGGCGCCGCCGAGGTCCAGTCCGTCGGTGGCGTACGGCTGGTCGAACACCAGCCGGCTGAGGGCGGTCCCGACGGCCAGCGTGGTCAGGGCGAGGGCGAGGCCGCGGCGGCGGATCGCGGGCCGGCCGAGCAGCAGGCCCAGCGGTACGGCCGCGGCGACGGCCAGCAGCAGGGCGGGCAGCGGCGGGAGGGCGGGGAGGCCGGGGACCTGACCGGAGATCAGCAGGGCGGTGCCGAGGCCGCCGAGCCCGGCGTACCCGGCCTGGCCGAGCGAGACCTGGCCGCCGTAGCCGGTCACCACCACGGTGGAGAGCAGGACCAGGGCGAGCGCGGGCACCGCGAGCGCGTCACGCAGGTCGTCGGCGCGGAACCAGAGCGGCAGCAGCAGCAGAACGGCGCAGGCGGCCCGGATGCCGCCGGGGGTGCTGCGGCCGGGCCGCGGGGCGAGTCCGCGGTCGTCGGCGAGCGCGGTGCGCCACGGCAGCAGGGCGGCGGCCAGCAGCGCCACCACGAACAGGTTGGCCTGCAGGGCTTGGGCGAGCGGCAGCAGCTGTCCGGGCGGGTGCCAGCGGGTGAGTTCGCTCTGCACCACGCCGAGCGCGAGTCCGGTGGCGACGGCGACCGGCAGGCTGCGCAGCCGCGCGGCGACGGCCACCGCCATGGTCTCCAGCACCAGCAGCGGCAGCCCGTACGGGTCGAGCAGCAGGTCGGGGGCGAGCAGGACGCCGACCAGCCCGGCGGTGAAGGAGCCGAACGCCCAGCCGCCGGCGGCGACCCGGTCGGCGTCGATGCCGGTCAGGCCGGCCAGCGTGCGGTCGTCGACCACCGCGCGCATCCGTACGCCGACGGCCGTGCGGCGGTTGACCAGGCCGACCGCCGCGGTGAGCAGCAGCACCCCGGCGAGCTGGACCAGGGTGTCCAGGCGCAGCGGGTGGCCGCCGGGACGGGCGAGGACGGTGGCCGGGGCGAGGGCGGGTGCGTCGCCGAACGGGGTGGTGCCCCAGACCAGGACGGCGAGGCCGATCAGCAGCACGAAGACGCCGACGGAGGCGACCAGGGTCTCGGCGGCGCCGGCGCCGCGGCGTTGCAGGGGCCGGAAGACGGCCACCTCCAGCAGGACGCCGAGGGCGGGCGCGGCCAGCAGCAGGCAGCAGGGCGCGGCGAGGGCGAGCGGCCAGTGCCGGACCACCACCAGTTCGCGCAGCAGGTAGGCGATCAGCATCGCCTGGGCGCCCTGGGCGAGGTTGAGCACGCCGGTGGCCGTACGTGACGATCAGTCCGACGCCGCTGAGGGCGGCCGCGCTGCCGACCGCGAGACCGGCCAGCAGCAGGTCGACGCCGAGCGAGAGGGTGTCCGGCACGGCGTCAGCCGCCCGCGGCGGGCGGCGGTCCGGGGTCGCAGACCGGGCAGGGGGTGAGGGCGCGTTCGCGGACGGTCGCCGCGTCCACCGGGACGGCCTGCGGTTTGCCGGTCACCAGCGCGCAGTCGGGGCGGTGGTACAGGGTGCCCTCGGGGACGGCCAGCGGCGGGCCCGCCGGGGCGGGGGCGGTGTCGGGGCGGGGGTCGGTCCCGTCGGTGAGCAGCGCGTACAGCTGGTCGATCCGGGAGTCGGCCGGCCGGTCCCGGGGGCCGGGGGCCCGGTTGCCGAGCAGCAGGGCGCCGGCCGCGACCAGGGCGGTGCCGGGGGCGGTGGCGGAGGCGAGGTAGGGCAGCTGGCGGGCGGTGAGGGACTCGCCGGACACGCCGTACCAGCCGAGCAGGCAGAGCAGCAGCCCGGCGACCAGCACCGGCCAGCCCGGGTGCTCGCGCAGGGCGCGGGCGGCGGTCCGCAGGTACGGGCGGGGCATGGCACCTTCCGTGGGTGGAACTCTATCCGACATGGGGCTTCTGGGTGGTGCATGATGGTTTGTCCGGTGATCGTCCCTCATAGTGGCCCGTGCGGCCTGTTGCGCCGCGCCCGGCCCGACCGGCCGGGCAGCCAACCGAGCGACCGGGACCAGGTCGGGAAGACGCGGTGAGAGAGCCCATGCGCACCAGCCACAGTGACCACCGGCCGGCAGCCGGAGCCGGTCGGCAGCTCCCCCCGGACACCCGGGCGCACCGGGCCCGGCCGCACCGGGCCGCCGCCCTCCGGCTGACCGGCGCGGCGCTGGCCGTCGCGCTGGCGGCCGGGTGCAGCAGCAGTAGCAGCGGGAGCGGCAGCAGCGCCTCCGCCGCCCCGTCCGTGTCGATCTCGGTCTCCGGGCCGTCGGCCTCGGTGTCGATCGAGCTGTCCCCGTCGCCCTCGGCGACCGGCAGCGCCCCCGCCGACGTCGCCGGCTCCACCACCCAGGTGACCACCAACTGGGAGAAGTTCTTCGACCCGGCCACCTCGCTCGCCGACAAGTCCGCCCTGCTGGAGAACGGCGAGCAACTGGTCCCGGTGCTCCAGGGCTTCGCCTCGGACCCGCGGGTCGGCCAGGTGAAGGCCAAGGTCACCAACGTGGCCTTCACCTCGCCCTCCTCCGCCACCGTGACCTACACGCTCTCGCTGCAGGACCAGGTGGTGCAGCAGGACGCCACCGGCCAGGCCGTCCTGGTGGACGGCACCTGGAAGGTCTCCACCTCGACCCTGTGCGGACTGGTGACCCTGGCCGGGAGCGCCTCCGCGGTGCCCGGGTGCAGCTGAGCCGGCGACGGCGGGCGGCGGCGGCCGGGCGGCGCCCGGCGGCCGCCGCCCTCGCACTGCTGCTGCTGCTCGCGCCGGCCACGGCCTGCGGCAGCCGGCTGCCGCGCAGCGCGTTCGGCTCCACCGGCGGCGCACCCGATCTGGCCACCGACACCGGGGTGAGCGCCCGCGAGATCACGGTCGGCATCATCACCTCGCTGACCAGCCCGGTGGGCGGGGAGGCGCTGGCCGGTCCGCGCTACGGCGCGCTCGCCTTCTTCCGCGCCCAGGCCGACCAGGGCGGCCTGCACGGCCGCACCGTCCGGGTGGTGACCTGCGACGACGGCGGCAGCGGCCTCGGCAACCGGGACTGCGCGCACCGGCTGATCGACCAGGAGCACGTGTTCGCCCTGGTCGCGGGCAGCGTGCTGGACTACGCCGGGGCGCCGTACGTCGACGCCCACCAGGTGCCCGACGTCGGCGGGCAGCCGATCACCACCGCCTACGACCGCTGGCCGCACCTGTACAGCATCTACGGCTCCGCGGCGCCCCGGGACGGCCGCTCGGTCGGCTGGGACGGTGTCCTGTACCAGAGCACCGAGGTCTACCGCTTCTTCAAGGAGCGGCTCGGCGCCCGCAGCGCGGCCGTGGTCTCGTACAACCAGGCCGACTCGGCGCGCTACGCCCGGCAGTTGGAGGAGGGCCTGCGGGCGGAGGGGTACCGGGTGCTCAGCCAGAGCGTGGACCTCGCGCTGCCCGGTTTCCAGACGGTCGCCGCCGCGATGAAGGCCGACGGCAGCGAGCTGCTCTTCGACGCCATGGACAGCCGCGGCAACGCCGCCCTCTGCCAGGCGCTCGACGCGGCCGGGGTCCGGCTGACCGCCAAGGTCACCAACGTGCAGAACTGGTCCGAGACGGTGCGCACCGACTACCGGGACTCCCCCTCCTGCCGCAACGACCTGTGGGCCACCTCGTCCTCCCGCAACTACGAGGACACCGCGCAGCCGGCCGTCGCCGCGTTCCGGGCGGCCATGGCGCGCTACTACCCGGAGCGCGCGGGACAGCTCTCCGCCTGGGAGCTGGAGGGCTGGGCGGCGGCCCTATGGCTGACCGACGCGATGGACTCCTGCGGCACCGAGCTGACCCGGGCCTGCGTCGGGCGGTTCATGAACCGCCGCGAGCCGTACGACGCCCACGGCCTGCTGATCCCCGCCGACTTCACGCCGCAGCCCCGGCCCAGCGGACCCACCCTCGCCTGCCTGAACGCCGCCCGCTGGCAGGACACCGCGTTCGACGGACGGGGCGGCTGGGTGGGCCAGGTCGACTTCCCGGCCACCGCCTGTTACGACGTACCGCAGCTCCCCTACCGACCGTGACCGTCCGATCACGTTTCTTCAACGGCTTGGCGACATATGGGAGTTACGTGCTCGAAAGGTGAACAGCGCGGCCGCGCTCTGGTTGACTCACCGGCCTGCCCACCCCCGCCGGAACGGAGCCTTCCACCGCCATGCCCTCGTCCACCCGCAGCCGCCACCGGCAGCTCGCCGGCCTCGCCGCCCTGGCCCTGGCCGCCGCCTTCGCCCTGACCGGCTGCGACCCCTCGGACACCGGCGGCGCCCCCGCGCCCGCCGTCTCCACCAGCGCCGCCGCCCCGGCCGCGGCCGTCACCAGCGCCACCCCGGACCCGACGCCGACGCCGAGCCCGACTCCGAGCCCCACGCCGAGCCCGACACCGACCGTCACCGAGGCCGCCGCGGCGAACGTCCCGGCGCCCGCGCCCCCGGCCGCCGTCACCACCACCAAGCCCGCGGCACCGAAGACCACCGCCCCCGCGCCGAAGACCACCACCAGGACCGCCGAACCGCCCCGCACCAGTGAACCCGCCCCGGCCGGCTGCGAGATCGTCTCCAACGCGGGCAACTGCTACCAGGCCGGCCAGTTCTGCCGCGACGCCGACCTCGGCCGCTCCACCCACGACGCCGGCGGCCGGATGATCTACTGCCGGATGGTCAGCGGCAAGCCGCACTGGCAGGCCTGAGCGGCGGACGGCCACCGGGTCGGTCCACCGGCGGGCAGGGCTCTAGCATGTCGCCGGAGATGATCGGCGGCGGGCCGGACCCGGCCGCGCGGGGAACGGGGGACACGGGATGCGGTTCGGCCTGCTCGGGGCGCTCACGGTGCACGACCCGGCCGGGCGCGAACTCCCGCTCGGCGCACCGAAGAACCGCGCCCTGCTGGCCGTACTGCTGCTGCGGGCCAACCACGCGGTGTCGCTGGACACCGTGAAGTCCGCGCTCTGGGGCGATCACCCGCCCGCGAGCGCGACCGCCTCGGTCCACAACCACGTGACCCGGCTGCGCCGCGCCCTCGGCGACGAGGGCGCGGCCCGGCTGCGCGCCGACCAGCGGGGCTACCGGATCGAGGCCGACGAGCAGGAGGTCGACGCGCTGGTCTTCACCGGCCTGGTCCGGGCGGCGGACGCCGCCCGCCGCCGGGGCGACTGGGCCGCCGTCGGCAGACGCTCCCGCGCCGCCCTCGCACTGTGGCGCGGCGATCCGCTGACCGGCGTCCAGCTCGCCGAGCACGCGGCGGCGCAGGTGGAACCGGAGCTGGAACAGTGGCGGCAGTCACGGCTCCAGGTGCTGGAGTGGCGGCTGGAGGCCGAACTGCGCGACGGCGAGCACGGCGCCCTGGTCGCGGAGCTGACCGCGCTGGCCGCCGAGCACCCGCTGCGGGAGGGCTTCCACCGGCAGCTGATGCTCGCACTGCACCGCTCCGGACGGCAGGCCGAGGCGCTCGCGGTGTTCCAGCAGCTGCGCAAGCGGCTGGTGACGGAGCTCGGCGTCGAGCCCGGCGTGGACGCCCGGGCCGCCCACCGGGAGATCCTCGCCCCGCCCGAGGACGATCCGGCGCCCGCCCCAGGACCCGGCGCACCTGCCCAACTCCCGAGGGACATCCTCGACTTCACCGGCCGCAGCGACCAGCTGGACCGGCTGTCCGCGCTGCTCGCCCCCACCGAGCCACCGGGCCCCGGCGTGCTGCGGGTGGCGGCCGTCAGCGGACCTGGAGGTGTCGGAAAGACCACGCTCGCCGTCCGCGCCGCGCACCGGATCGCCGACGGCTTCCCGGACGGGCAGCTGTACGTCGACCTCCGCGGCGTCCACCACTCCCCCGCCGACCCCGGCGAGGTGCTGGCCGGCTTCCTGCGGGAGCTGGGCACACCCGAGCACGACATCCCGGCGACCGAGGAGGCCCGCGCCGCCCGCTACCGCAGCCTGCTGGCCGACCTCCGGGTCCTGGTCGTGCTGGACAACGCCCGCGACACCGCCCAGGTCGCCCCGCTGCTGCCGGGCTCCGCGGGCTGTGCGGCCCTGGTGACCGCCCGGCGCAGACTGCCCGGCCTCGCGGGCGCCGTCCACCTGGACCTGTCCACGCTCGGCGACCGGGACGCCCACGAGCTCTTCGCCGCCATCGCCGGTCCCGAGCGGGCAGCAGCCGAACCGGAGGCCACCGCCGAGGTGGTGCGCCACTGTGCGGGCCTCCCGCTCGCCCTGCGGATCGCCGCCGCCCGCCTGGCCGGACGCCCCTCCTGGCAGGTGGCGACGCTCGCCGACCGGCTCGCCGACCACAGCCGCCGGCTGGACGAACTGCGGGTCGAGGACCTCGCCGTCCGGGCCAGCTTCCTGATGAGCTACGCGCAACTGCGGGCCCCCGACGGCCCGGACGGTCCCGGGCCCGCCCGGGCGTTCCGGCTGCTCGGGCTGGCGCCGGGCGTGGACATCGGCCTGCGCGCCGCCGCGGCCCTGCTGGGCCAACCGCTCGACCGCACCGAGCAGGTGCTGGAGCACCTGGTCGACGTCAGCCTGCTCGACAGCACCGGCCCGGACCGCTACCGCCTGCACGACCTGCTCCGGGACTTCGCCGCCGAGCGGGCCGAGGCCGAGGAGGGCGCGGACGCCGGCCGGGACGCCGTCGGCCGGATCGTGCGCTGGTACCTCGACAGCCTCGTCGAGGCCGACGCCGTCATCTTCCCCACCCTCAGACGGCCGGAGCGCCTGCCCGAGGACCCCGGGTACCGGCCGCACGGCTTCGCCGGGGTACCGGACGCGCTGCACTGGTGCGACGCCGAAAGGGTCAACCTGGTCGGCGCCACCGAGGCCGCCGCACGGCACGGGTTCCACCACATCGCCTGGCGGATCCCCGGCCACGGCTGGTCCTACCTCACCCACCGCAGCCATCTGCAGGACTGGCTGACCACCAGCACGGCCGGCCTGGCCGCCGCCCGCAGCGCGGGCGACAGCGCCGCCGAGTCGCTGATGCTCACCATCAGGGGCGCGGCCTACGTCCAGGTCGGGGAGTGGCCCCCGGCGCAGGAGAACTTCAGGGCGGCGCTGGCGATCCGGCGGGCCGACGGCGACGTGGCCGGCCAGATGGCCACCACCAACAACCTCGGCATCCTGATGCGGATCCAGAAACGGAACGCGGAGGCCAGGGAGTACTTCCTGCAGGCGCTGGAACTCGCCGGCTCCCCGGACACCCGGAACCACGAGAAGATGGTGCTCACCAACCTCGGCGGCGCCGAACTGGAACTCGGCCACTACCCCGAGGCGCTGCGCTGCCTCGGCGAATCGGTGCGGCTCAGCGAGGAACTCGGCGAGCCCGCGGCCAACTCCGAGACCTACACCTCCCTCGGCGTAACCCACCTGCGGATGGGCAACCCCGGGCTGGCGGTGCCCGCGCTCAGGTCCGCCATCGACAGCGGCGCCACCATCGGCGTCCCGTTCACCGAGGCCGTCGGCCACGCCTACCTGACCATCGCCCTGCTCGGGCTCGGGCAGCCGGACGAGGCCTCGGCCGCCTTCGACGTGGCCCGCGCCGCGGCCGCCCGGCTCACCGGATCCCAGGTCGCCACGGCGGGCGACGTCCTGGCCGAGGCCGAAGCGGCCCTGCAGTCGGCACGGCCCCCTGCCACCGGCCGGCCCTGACCACCGGCCGGGCCTGACCGCCTGACCACCGACCGGGCCTGGCCGCCGGCCGGGCCCGGGTCGCGGCTACCATGGCCCGGATCGGGAGCCGGGGTGCGGGAGGGACGTGGGATGCGGTTCGGTCTGCTCGGCCCGGTGACCGCGCACGACGACACCGGCCGAGCGCTGGCGCTCGGCGCACCGAAGAACCTCGCCCTGCTGACGGTCCTGCTGCTCGACGCCAACCGCACCGTGTCGCTGGACCGGATCAAGGCCGCCCTGTGGGGCGAACGGCCCCCCGCCAGCGCCACCTCCTCGGTGCACAACCACGTGACCCGGCTGCGCCGCGCCCTCGGACCCGCAGGAGGCCTCCGGCTGCGCGCCGCCCCACCGGGCTACCTGATCGAGGTCGGCGCCGAGGAACTGGACGGCACCCGCTTCACCGACCTGCTGCGGGCGGCCGACGCGGCCCGGCGCGGCGACGACTGGCCCGCCGTCGGCGAACGGGCCAGGGCGGCGCTCGCGCTGTGGCGCGGCGAGCCGCTGACCGGGGTGGTGCTGGCCGAGCAGGCCGACACCGCCGCCCGCCCCACGGTGGAACGCTGGCGGCAGGGCCGGCTGCAGGCACTGGAGTGGCGGTTCGAGGCCGAGCTGCGGGCCGGCGGGCACGCCGCCCTGCTCCCCGAACTGGCCGGGCCGGCCGCCGAGCACCCCCTGCTGGAGAGCTTCCAGCGGCAGCTGATGCTCGCCCTGCACCGCTGCGGGCGGCAGAGCGAGGCACTGGCCGTCTACCACCGGCTGCGCCGCCGGCTGGTGGAGGAGCTGGGCGTCGAGCCCGGCGCCGAGGCGCAGGCCGCGTACCACGAGATCCTGACCCACCCCGCCGCGGCCCCGACCCCTGCGCCGGGCCCCACACCCTACCGGCCACCTTCCCAACTCCCCCGCGACATAGCCGACTTCACCGGCCGACAGGGCCAGGTACGGCAACTCCTCGACCTGCTGACCCCGGCACCTGGCGGCGGCCCGCTCGGGGTGGTCGCCGTCAGCGGCGCCGGCGGGCTCGGCAAGACCACCCTGGCCGTGCACAGCGCCCACCGGGCCGCCGCCTGCTTCCCCGACGGCCAGCTGTACATGGACCTGCGCGGGGTGCAGGCCACCCCCGCCACGCCGAGCGACATCCTCGCCTGCCTGCTGCGCGACCTCGGCGAACCCGAGGACCGGATCCCCGCCTCCGAGGACTCCAGGGCCGCCCGCTACCGCAGCCTGCTCGCCGACCGCCGGGTGCTGGTCGTCCTCGACAACGCCCGCGACGCCGCCCAGGTCAGACCACTGCTGCCGGGCTCCGCGGGCTGCGCGGTGCTGGTCACCTCGCGGCGCCGGCTCGGCGGGCTGGCCGGTGCCGTCCACCTCGGGCTGTCCACCTTGGCCGACACGGAGGCGCACGAACTGTTCGCCGCCCTCGCGGGCCACGACCGGACCGCCGCCGAACCCGCCGCCACCGCCCGGGTGGTGGCCCACTGCGCCGGGCTGCCGCTGGCCCTGCGGATCGCCGCCGCCCGCCTCGCCGGCCGGACCTCGTGGAACGTGTCCACCCTCGCCGACCGGCTCGCCGACCACACCCGCCGGCTGGACGAGCTGCGGGTCGAGGACCTCGCCGTCCGCGCCACCTTCCAGATGAGCTACGCCCAACTCGCCTCCCCGCAAGGCCCGGAGGAGATCCACCCGGCGCTGGCCTTCCGGCTGCTCGGACTGGCGCCCGGCCCGGAGATCAGCCTGCGCGCGGCCGCCGCCCTGCTGGACCACCCCGCGGAGCGGGTCGAGGACGCGCTGGAGCAACTCGTCGACGCCTGCCTGCTGGAGAGCGTCGCACCGGAGCGCTACCGGCTGCACGACCTGCTCCGGGACTTCGCCGCGGAGCGCGCCGCCGCCGAGGAGCCCACCGGGCGCCGCCGGGCCGCCGTCGGCCGGGTCACCGGCTGGTACCTGGACAGCCTGGTCGAGGCGGACGCCGTCCTGTTCCCCGGCGCCGCCCGGCCCGAGCTACCGGTCCCGCAACCCGGCCACCGCCCGCACGGCTTCCGGCACTTCCAGGACGCCGTGCACTGGTGCGAGACCGAACGCACCAACCTGGTCCGCGCCACCGCCGCCGCCACCGAGCACGGCTTCCACCGGACCTGCTGGCTGCTGCCCGGCTTCGCCTGGGCGTACCTCAACCTGATGGGCCGCTGGCAGGACTGGCTGGACATCACCGAGGCAGGACTGGCCGGCGCCCGCGCCGCCGGGGATCCGGCCGGCGAGTCCACCGTACTGACCGCCCGGGGCGCGGCGTTCATGCAACTGGAACGCTGGTCGGAGGCGCTGCACCTGCTCCGGGCCGCCCTGCGGATCCGCCAGGAGACCGGTGACGTCCCGGGCCAGATGTCCAGCACCTGCACCATCGGCCTGGTGTACCGCCGCACCGGACAGCGCGAGGAGGCCCGTGCGGCCTTCCTCCAGGCACTGGCCTTCGTCGGGCCGCCGGAGCTGCGCAAGCGCGAGGTCACGGTGCTGGCCAACCTGGCCCTGATCGAGTTGGAACTGGGCCGCTACGCCGACGCGCTGGCCTACAGCGAGCGGGCCCTGCGGGCCGGCCGGGAGTTCAACGAACTCCCCGGCGACGCCAACACCCTGGTCACCAAGGGCGCCGCGCTGAGCGGACTCGGCCGCGACGCCGAAGCCGTCGCCCCGTTCCAGGAGTCCGTGATGCTCGCCCGCTACATCGGTGACCGGTTCTGCGAAGGCATGGCCCTCGCGCGGCTCGCCCTGGCACTCACCCGGCTGGCCCGCACGGCGGAGGCCGAGGCGGCGGTCCTGGAGGCCCGCGCCGTGGTCGAGGTGCTCGCCGAGCGGGCCGCCGCCTGGCAGGCGGACGCCGTCCGGGCGCAGCTCGACGGGGTGGCCGCCGCCGCGCTCACCGCCCGCGGACACGCCGCCGTCGGGCAGACCGCCGTCGGGCAGACCGCTCCGGCCGCCCGTTCCGGGCTGCCGGCCTGACCATCGGACGGCGCGACCGTCGGCCGGCCCCACCGTCGGGCAGACCCCGCCGGGCGCCGCGCCGAGACCCCCGTCCCCTGCGCGGCGCCGAGGCACGGTCAGGTCCAGATCGAGTCCCTCGACACCCCGCCGCCTGCCCGCGCCACCCGCCCGGACATCCCCGTCGGCTTCGTCATCGTCCGCTCCTCTCACGATCCGCACCGACCGGACGACAGCCCGCCGGCGATCCGGCCGCCCTGTTCGGCGGCCTGGTCGAAGCTTCCTGCGGGCCACCAACGGATCACCAACGGAACACCGTTCGCCGCGACGGCGAGGCCGCCGCGGGGCCGGCCCACCGGCCCGCCCGGCCCCGGCGGCCGCCCGCCCCGTCCACCGCGAGAGCAGCGTCACGCCGTACCCGGGCCCGCCGGTCCGCGGGCCCCGGTAGGCTGCCTGCCAGCCCGTCCGACCTGCGAGGAGTCCCCCTTGGCCAGCGCTTCGACCAGCGCTTCCGTTCCGGTCCCGGCGATCACCGTGGTCGGGATCGGGGCCGACGGCTGGCCGGGCCTGGCCGAAGGGTCACGGCGGGCGCTCGAGGACGCCGAGGTGGTGATCGGCGGCCCGCGCCAACTCGACCTGCTGCCCGCCGGGATCACCGCCGAACGGCTCCCCTGGCCGTCGCCGCTGCGCCCCGCCGTCCCCGGGCTGCTGGCCGCCCACCGCGGCCGCCGCCTGGCCGTCCTCGCCAGCGGCGACCCGATGTTCTACGGCATCGGCCGCACCCTGGCCGAACTCGCCGGACCGGACGCGCTGCGGGTGCTGCCGCACCCCTCCTCCGTCAGCCACGCCTGCGCCCGCCTCGGCCTGCCCGTCGAGGACACCGACGTGGTCACCCTGGTCGGCCGCCCACTGGACTCGCTCACCGCCGCCCTCTACCCCGGCCGCACCGTCCTGGTGCTCAGCGCCGGGGCCCGGACCCCCGCCCAGGTCGCCGCGCTGCTCACCGAACGCGGCTACGGGCCGAGCCGGCTGCGCGTCCTGGAGCAGCTGGGCTCCCCCGCCGAACGGCAGCTGGAGGGCACCGCCGCGCACTGGCCGCACCCGCCCGGCGACCCCCTCAACGTCATCGCCGTCGACTGCACGGCCGAACCCGGCACGCTCCGCGCCCAGCTGGTGCCCGGGCGGCCGGACGCCGCGTACGAGAGCGACGGCCAGCTGACCAAGCGGCACGTCCGCGCGGCCACCCTCGCCTCGCTCGCCCCCGCGCCCGGCGAACTGCTCTGGGACATCGGCGGCGGCTCCGGCTCGATCGGCATCGAGTGGCTGCGCGCCCACCGCAGCTGCCGCGCCGTCAGCGTGGAACGCGACCCGGCACGGGCGGAACGGATCACCCGTAACGCCGCCGCCCTCGGCGTGCCCCGCCTCCAGGTGGTGACCGGGCCCGCGCCCGCCGCGCTGGCCGGCCTGCCCGCCCCGGACGCCGTGTTCATCGGCGGCGGCCTGACCGCACCCGGGCTGCTGGAGGCCTGCTGGGCCGCGCTCCCGGCGGGCGGACGGCTGGTCGCCAACACCGTGACTCTGGAGTCGGAGGCACTGCTCACCCAGTGGTACCGGCGGCACGGCGGTGAGCTGCTGCGGCTCGCGGTGGCACACGCGGTGCCGGTGGGCGGCTTCACCGGCTGGCGGCAGGCGATGCCGGTCACCCAGTGGTCGGTGGTCAAGCCGCCGGCCGGGGACGAGAACGCTTCGGAGCAGGGAGAGCAGCAGTGACCGTCTACTTCATCGGGGCCGGCCCCGGCGCCGCCGACCTGATCACCGTGCGCGGCCAGCGCACCCTGGCGGCCTGCGGGGTGTGCCTGTACGCGGGCAGCCTGGTGCCGCGCGAGCTGCTGGCCGAGTGCCCGCCGGACGCCCGGCTGGTAGACACCGCGCAGCTCAACCTGGACCAGATCGTCGCCGAGATGACCGCGGCCCACGGACGCGGCCAGGACGTGGCCCGGCTGCACTCCGGCGACCCCTCGGTGTTCAGCGCGGTGGCCGAGCAGATGCGCCGCCTGGACGCGGCCGGCATCCCGTACGAGGTGGTGCCCGGGGTACCCGCCTTCGCGGCCGCGGCGGCTGCGCTGAAGCGGGAGTTGACGGTCCCGACGGTCGGCCAGACCGTGATCCTCACCAGGGTCGCCCGGCAGGCCACCCCGATGCCCGAGGGCGAGGACCTGGCCACCCTCGGCCGCAGCGGCGCCCTGCTGGTGCTGCACCTGGCGACCCGGTACGTGGAGAGCGTGGTCGAGGAGCTGCTGCCGCACTACGGCGCCGACTGCCCGGCCGCCGTGGTGGCGATGGCCAGCCGCCCCGACGAGCTGGTGCTGCGCGGCACCCTCGGCGACATCGCCGGCCAGGTGAAGGAGGCCGGGGTGCTGCGGACCGCCGTCATCCTGGTCGGGCGCACGCTGGGCGCCGAGCAGTTCCGGGACAGCCACCTCTACTCGGCCGAGCGGGAACGTCAGCACGAGCCCTGCGCCTGATGCCCCGCCACCTCCTGATCCTCGGCGGGACCACCGAGGCCCGGCAGCTCGCGGCCGAGCTGGTGGCCGGGTCGGCGACCGAGTCGGCGGCCGGGTCAGCGGCCCGAGGGACAGCCGACCCGGGTCTGCGGGTGACGAGTTCGCTGGCGGGCCGGGTGGCGCAGCCGCGGCTGCCCGCCGGGGAGGTACGGATCGGCGGCTTCGGCGGCCCGGCCGGGCTGGCCGCCTGGCTGCGGGAGCACCGGGTGGACGCGGTGGTCGACGCCACCCACCCGTTCGCCGAAGGGATCAGCCGCAACGCGGCCGAGGCCGCCGCCCGGACCGGGGTGCCACTGCTGGCGCTGCGCCGGCCGGGCTTCGAACCGGTGGCCGGGGACCACTGGCACCCGGTCGGGTCACCGGCCGAGGCCGCCGACGCGCTGCCCGGGCTCGGGCGCCGGATCATGCTGACCACCGGCCGGCAGAGCCTGGCGGCCTTCGCCCATCTGACCGGTCTCTTCTTCCTGGCCCGCTCGGTGGACGCCCCCGAGCCGCCGCTGCCGCCGCACACCGAGATCCTGCTCGACCGCGGCCCGTTCACCCTGGACGGCGAACGGGCCGTCCTGCGCGCCCACCGGATCGACGTCCTGGTCACCAAGGACAGCGGTGGCGCCGCCACCGCGCCCAAGCTGACCGCAGCCCGTGAACTGGGCCTGCCCGTGGTGGTGGTCCGCCGCCCCGAGCCGCCGGCCGGCGTCCCGACGGTCGCGGACGTCCCGTCCGCCGTCGCCTGGCTCGCCGCCGACCGCTGAGCCCGGCCGGGCCGCTGGGCCGGGCCGGACCGCGAGCCGCCGCGGCGGCCACGCTGGTCCGCCGGGATCGGCCGCACAGGCCATAGCCTCTGGACCATGTCAGTCGGGGTGATCTGGGCGCTGGTCGCCGCACTCCTCGCCGGTCTGGCGACGGTGCTGGAGGCACTCGGCACCCGCCGGGCCGCCCGTGGGCGGGATGCGGCCGCCTCCGGCGCCGGGGCCGCGGCGCTGGTGGGCGCGGTCCGGCAGTGGCCGTTCCTCGCGGGTGTGGTGCTTGACGTGCTCAGCTTCGTCGCGGAACTGGTCGCCTTGGAGCGGCTCCCGCTGTACGTCGTCGAGGCGATGCTCTCCTCCGCGCTGGCCGTGACGGCCGTCGGCGCGGCAGCTCTCCTCCAGGTCCGGCTGCGGCGGATCGAGTGGACGGCGGTGCTCGCGGTCTGCGCCGGACTGGCCGTGCTCGCCGTCACCGCCGGGCGCGAGGGCAGCGGGAAGGGCGACCTGACGCTGCGGGTCGTCACGCTGGTGGCGACGGTCGGCCTGCTGGGCGCGGCCTGGGCGGCGAGCCGCCTCCCGGCGGGCTCCCGGGCCACCGTGCTCGGGCTGGTGGCCGGGCTGGAGTTCGGACTGGTGGGGGTCGCGGTGCGGGTGCTGCCCTCGCTCGACGTCGGGAGCCTGTTCACCGAGCCGTCGGCGTACGCGGTCGCGATCGGCGGGATCGGCGGGTTCGTGGCCCTGACGGCGGCCGTCGAGAAGGGCTCGGTGACCGCGGCGACGGCGGCCATGGTGATCACCGAGACCGTCGGGCCGGCCGCCGTCGGGGTGCTGGTGCTCGGGGACCGCACCCGGACGGGAGCCGTCCCGGCGGCGGTGGCGGGATTCGTGGTCGCCGTGGCGGGCGTGCTGATGCTGGCCCGCTTCGGCGACGCCGAACGGGTGTCCGCCGGGCCGGCATCAGACGTCGGACACCAAGAGCCGGATGTCGGATGACAGATAGCAGATTACAGATGACAGATGACAGATTTCAATGTCTGTCATCCACTGAACGTCAGGCCAACTCCCCCGCCAGCCCCTCCAGCGCCGTCTCCAGTGCCAGCTCCGCCGGGACGGCCACGTCCGGAACGACACCGACGCCCTCCCAGTTGGTGCCGGTGACCGGGTTGATCGAACGGGAGGTCGGCACGGTCACGGTGACGTGCGGGGTGAGCGGGTACCACTCGGTGGGGTGTGCGCCGCCCCTGGTGGTCTCGCCGATCAGGGTGGCCCGCTGCTGCACCTTCAGGTTGTAGGCGAGCTCCTCGCCGCCGGAGAAGGTGCTCGCACTGGTCAGCACCCGCACCGGCCGGTCCAGGTAGCGCGGCGCCGGAAGGTGGCCGGAGGTCCAGAACTGCCGGGTGCGCCCGGAGGTCCGCTCGTAGACGTCGTTCAGGTGCACCTCGCCGTCGGCGAAGAAGTAGCTGCACCACAGGGCGACGCCCTCCGGCGAGCCGCCGCGGTTGTGGCGCAGGTCGATGACGAGCGCCTCGGTGCCGGCCACCAGCCGCATCGCGGCCGCGAACATCTCGGCGCCGTCGGCCGGGGTGGCGATCAGCCGCAGGTCCAGGTAGCCGATGTTGCCGTCCAGCCGCTCGACCCGGCGCACGCCCTGGTTCTCGGAGCGGCAGAGTGCCGAGAAGGCGGCGTCCGCGTCCTCGTCCTCCTCCAGCGGCTGCGGCTCCTCGCGCCACACCAGCCGGAGGTGTTTGTCGGGGCAGACCTGCTGCAGGTGGCCGGTGACGGCGGTGCACAGGTCGGGGACGGCGAGTCCCTCGTACTCGCCGGCGGCGAGGCGGCGGCGGATCTCGGCGTCGGCCTCGGCGGCGCGGTCGGGGAACACGTAGCCCGCGGTGATCCGGGTGAGCGCGTCCTCGAGTATGGCGTGATGGGTGGTCATGGAACCGGATGGTAGTGCGAGGACCCGGCCCCGGCGGTAGCCGTTTTCGGGGCCGGGTCCAGCAGGACGACCGGTCAGCCGGCCGCGACGGCCGCCGTCAGGCCGTTCACCCAGAGCGAGTTGACCCGGTTCTTCTCCGCGGAGTTCGGGTACGCGTTGGTGCACGAGGTGCCCGGGCCGCCACCGGACATCAGCTCGCTGCACGGGCCGGAGTAGTGGTCCGGCAGGCCGAGCACGTGGCCGGTCTCGTGCGCGACCACGCGGACCGAGTAGTACTGCCGGTTCTGCGCGTAGTCGAGGAAGACGTACCCGCGGCCGTGGCCGTCGGTGCTGGCGTACGAGCCGCGCGAGTCGTTGCCCTCGTAGTAGCGGAAGTCGGCGTTGGAGCCGCTGCGCAGCTGCACGTTGCGCACCGAGCCGTTCCAGATCGAGGCGCTGCTGGCTATCTGGCTGCGGAAGGTCGGCGCGCTGCTGGCGTCGTAGGTCACGGTGACGGTCTGGAGGAAGGGGTTGGCGGCCTTCTTGGCCAGCGCCGACTTCATCACCGCCTGGTAGAACGCCTGGTTGTTGGCCGCCTCCTCGGCCGAGCCGGTGTACGAGGATGCGACGTAGCCCTGCTGGGGAGCCGTGTCGGAGGTCGCGGCGGTGGCGGGCGTGGCGGCCAGGCCGGCGGCGAGCGCGAGGCCGACGGCAGCGGTCAGCGACAGGACGGAACGCTTCATGTGGGGGAACTCCGTTCGCGAGTTCCACGGCGGTTGGGGGCGCCGCGGAGCACCGGTGAAGTGGTGATAGCAGAGAGCTTCGTTCAGCCCTGCGAGCCGACGCACGATGTCAGTCCGGTGATAACGCGCGGGAATATCCCCGCATGTCACGAGCTGTCACCGGGCATCACCCGGGATTCCACTCCATGACATGGCCCTGGCAAAGAGTTGGCCATCTGGTTATGCTCCGGCTGTGGAGCTCGACGTGAGACACCTGCGCGTGCTGTGCGCCATCGCGGACACCGGCAGCGTGCGCAAGGCGGCACTGCAGCTCGGCATGACCCAACCCGCCCTCTCCACCCAGCTGCACCGCATCGAACGCACCATCGGCGGCGCCCTGTTCACCCGTCAGCAGACCGGCAGTCACCCCACGGCGCTCGGTCACTCGGTGCTCTCCCGGGCCCGGCCCATCATCGGCGAGATGGCCACCCTGGTCGCCGCCGCCCGCCAGGAGGCGGTCGGCGCCGAGCAGCTCAAGCTGCGGATCGGCAGCGTCGGCAGCCGCGCCGTACCGGCCTGGCTGCGCAAGGTCCACGACCGGTTACCCGACACCGACACCACCATCCACGTCGACATCTCCGCCATCGCCCTGCTGCGCATGATCGCCACCGAGCAGCTGGACACCGCCTTCGTGCACGAGAGCGAGGGCTTCCCGCTCAGGATCCCGGCCGGTACCGAACACCGCGTCCTGCTCGACCGCGAGCCGCAGTTCCTCGCGATGTCGGTCCGTCACCCGGCCGCCACCCAGCCTGTGGTACGGCTGGCCGACCTGGCCGAGGACACCTGGATGGTCGATCCGACGGCCGACCACGAGTACGCCGCCATGCGGCGGGCCTTCTCCGCCGCCGGGCTCGACCCCCGCGTCCTCCAGGTCCGCGACAACGCCACCGCCGCCGAACTGGTCGCCTCCGGCGAGGCCGTCCGCCCCTGCCAGCCCACCTCCGTCCCCGTCCCCGGCACCGTGGTCCGCCCCCTGCACGGCGACCCGCTCGGCGTCCGCCTCCTGCTCACCTGGCGTACCGACACCCTCACCACCCCCACCCTGGACGCCCTCTACACCGACCTGCGCACCGCCTACCTCGACCTCGCCCGGGCCAACCCCACCTACCTGGCCTGGCTGCTACGGCACAACCGCTCCCTCCCGCACCTGCTCGGCGCGGCGGGGAGCCCGCCCGACCGGGGCCACCTGCCTGCACGGACGGGTGGCGCCGAACGGCTACGCACAAACAGCGATTGACGCTCCGTCAGATCTCGGCGAGCCTCGTTACCGGGGGTGCCGACGCGTGGTGCGCCCGTACCCGTCGACCGCAGAGATGAGCTGGTGCAGATGACGACTGCCGTCCCGCAGTGGCCCGGTGAGTGGCAGGCCGAGATCCCGTCCATCCGCAAGGACAACGGCGCCCTCGGGCCGTCGAACTCCCTGTTCAAGAAGGCCCTGACGATCCACCCGCCGCTGGCCGGCCTGGCCGACACCTTCGTGACCTGCCTGCTGGACCCGCACGACACGCCGCGCGACGCCAAGACCCTGCTGATCGGGATGAACGACGCGCTGGTCGACCCGGCGAAGATCGCCAATGTGCCGCCCGCGACGGCGCAGAACGGCGGCTTCCGGCTGCCGAGCGCCTTCCCGCTGCCGAGCTACACCGCCGCGCTGGAGTACATCGCCGCCAAGGCGCTCTGGGAGCACGGCCACACCGAGTTCCTGCCCTGGCCGTTCGACGACATCGCGCTCAAGCCCGACTTCGCGGTCCGCGGCAAGTGTCCGGCCAACCCGGGCGTGGACGCCGCGGAGTTCTACGACCTGTGCACCGAGGTCGCCGACACCCTCAAGGTCGGTGGCACCAAGACCACCACGGACCTGGTGAACAGCCTCTACGCCGGCGTCACCGGCAAGCTGGCCGCCTACCCCACCAAGCAGGTCGCGGTCTTCCTGGACGCCTGCGACAACCCGTGCCTCTACAACGGCGCGGCGCTCAACTTCAACCGTGCCGCGCTCTGCAGCAGCCTCACCGCCAAGATCGTGCAGGACCTCAACCCCGAGCTCAAGCCGCGCCTGGTCTCGGTGTTCGTACTCTTCCCGGACTGGCACCTGGAGCAGCTGCACGCCGCCGACTGGCACTGAGCCCCCGGCCGCGCCCGCGACCCGGGCCCGCAACCCAGACCCGCAACCCGACCCGCGCCCGCCCGCCCGCGCGCCCCGGGTTGCGGGCGCGGCCCGGTAGCCCCTAGACCGGTGGCATGACTCTGGACTGGAAACTGGTCATCGACACCGCCGACGCCCCCGCGCTCGCGGACTTCTGGGCCGCCGCCCTCGGGTACCGGGTCGAGGACCCGAGCGCGCTGATCGAACGCCTGCTGGCCGCCGGGCAGCTGCCCGAGGACGCGGTCACCGAGCACAACGGCCACCGGATCTTCCGCGGCTACGCCGCGATCCGCCACCCCGACGACCCGTACGACGAGGTGAGCGGCATCGGCAGGGGCCGCCGGCTGCTGTTCCAGGACGTGCCCGAGCCCAAGACCGTCAAGAACCGGCTGCACATCGACATCCACGGCGAGCGCGGCCGGCTCGACGAGCTGGTGACCCGGCTGGAGGCGCTGGGCGCGACCCGGGTCCGCGAGCACGACCAGGGGCCGGCCGGACACTGGTGGATCATGCAGGACCCCGAGGGCAACGAGTTCTGCGCCGCCTGAGACGGACCGCACCGGACCGCGCGGAGCCCCGGGTCACCGATCGCAGGATCGGCGGCCCGGGGCTCCGGCACGGCTGCGCCCGGCCGGTCGGGCCGGTCAGGCCGGTCGGGCCGGTCAGGCCGGTCGGGCCGGTCAGGCCGGTCAGGCCGGTCAGGCCGGCGGGTAGCGGCGCGGGGTCCAGACCACCTCGGTGCCGTTGTCGCGCGCGACGGCCCGGGTCTGCGAGGAGCCGATCAGCAGGAGGGTCCGCATGTCGACCTCCGCCGGGTCGAGGTCCGCCAGCCGCACCGTCCGCACCCGCTCGGTCGGACCGCCCACGTCACGGGCCAGCACCACCGGGGTGTCCGGCGCGCGGTGCTCCAGCAGCAGGTCACGGGCCAGGCCGACCTGCGTCGTACGGCTCTTCGAACCCGGGTTGTACAGGGCGAGCACCAGGTCGGCGGCGGCTGCCGCGGCCAGCCGCCGGGCGACCACTTCCCAGGGCTTGAGCCGGTCGGAGAGCGACACCACCGCGTAGTCGTGGCCGAGCGGCGCGCCCGCCCGGGAGGCGGCGGCGTGCGCTGCCGTCATCCCGGGGACGATCCGCACCGGCACCGAGCGGTACGGCTCGGCGCACGCGGCCTCCAGGACGGCGGTGGCCATCGCGAACACCCCCGGATCGCCGGAGGAGACCACGGCCACCGTCCGGCCGCGCCGCGCCAGGTCGAGCGCGAACTCGGCCCGCTCGGCCTCCACCTTGTTGTCGGAGCCGTGCCGCTGCTGGCCGGGCCGCACCGGCACCCGGTCCAGGTACGTGGTGTAGCCGACCAGGTCGGTGGCGCCCGCCAGCACACCGCGCGCCTCGGGGGTGAGCCAGAGCGGCCCGGCCGGTCCGGTGCCGACCACCACCACCTCGCCCTGGCCGGCGGGCCGTTCGGCCGCCGCCCGGTCGATCCGGCTGGGCAGCACGGCGACCGAGAAGTACGGCACCGACTCCGGGTCCACCTCGGCCAGCGGCCCGGTGCGCTCACCGGGCATGGTGGCCCGCTCGACGTACTGCGCGTCGTCGAGCCGCCCGGCCCGCTCCAGGGCCCGGCGCACCGCCGGGAAGGTGCGGCCGAGCTTCATCACCACGGCGGAGTCGGCGGCGGCCAGCCGGGCCGTCAGCTCCTCCTCGGGCAGGGTGCCCGGGATGATCGTCAGTGTCTCCTCGGCCTCCACCAGCGGCCGGCCCAGCCGGGCCGCGGCGGCGCTCACCGAGGTCACGCCGGGCACCACCTCGGTCGGGTAGCGGTCGGCGAGGCGCTTGTGCATGTGCTGGTACGAGCCGTAGAACAGCGGATCGCCCTCGGCGAGCACCACCACGTCGCGGCCGGCGTCCAGGTGGGCGGCCAGCCGGGCGGCGGCCTGCTCGTAGAACTCGTCCAGCGCACCGCGGTAGCCGCCGGGGTGGTCGGTGCTCTCCACGGTCAGCGGGTAGACCAGCTTCTCCTCGATCTGCCCGGCCGTCAGGTAGGGCTCGGCGATCGAGCGGGCGATCGAGCGGCCGTGCCGGGCGCTGTGGTACGCCACCACGTCGGCCTTCCCGATCAGCGCGGCGGCCTTGACGGTGACCAGCTCCGGGTCGCCGGGGCCGAGCCCGACACCGTACAGGCGGCCTGTCTGACGCTCCGTCATTCCACTTCGCTCGCAATCGCGTTGATGGCGGCGGCGGCCATCGCGCTGCCGCCGCGACGGCCGCGCACCACCAGGTGCTCCAGGCCCACCGGGTGCTCGGCCAGGGCCTGCTTGGACTCGGCGGCGCCGATGAAACCGACCGGGACACCGATCACCGCGGCCGGCCGCGGGGCACCGGCGGCCACCATCTCCAGCAGCCGGAACAGCGACGTCGGCGCGTTGCCGACGGCGACCACCGCGCCCTCCAGGTGCGGCAGCCACAGCTCCATCGCGGCGGCGCTGCGGGTGTTGCCCAGCTTCGCGGCCAGCTCCGGCACCGCGGGGTCGGCCAGTGTGCAGATCACCTCGTTGCCGGCCGGCAGCCGCTTGCGGGTGACCCCGCTGGCCACCATGTTCACGTCGCACAGGATCGGCGCCCCGGCGCGCAGCGCCTCGCGGGCGCGGGCCACCACGCCCGGCGAGTACGCCAGGTCCTCGACCAGGTCGGTCATGCCGCAGGCGTGGATCATCCGCACCGCGACCTGGGCCACGTCGGCGGGCAGGCCGGCCAGGTCGGCCTCGGCCCGGATGGTGGCAAAGGACTGCCGGTAGATCTCGGCGCCGTCCTTCTCGTACTCGATCACGTCATCCTCCGGGCCTCGGCGACCGCCTCGGCCATCTCTTGCGTCGTCACTTCCACCGAGGCCTCGCCCCGGGTCACCCGGTAGCCCTGCCCCGTGGCGAGCACGTCCACCCAGGTTCCGCCCGGGTGTCCGCAGCGCCGCCCGCAGCCGGACCAGTGCACCGGCACCCCCGGCTGCTCCGCCGCGTCCAGGGCCGCCGCCGCGTCGGCGCGCACGTCGGCCAGCGACTTCGCGCAGCCGGGCGTTCCGGTGCACGCGCTGGCCCGCTCCCAGGGCGAGCCCGGTTCGGTGCGCAGTCCGGCCGCGGCCAGCCGGGGCAGCCAGCCGGCCGCCGCCCCGGGCAGCACCACGCCGCGCCAGGGCGTCACCCGCAGGCCGTCCGCGGCCGCCTCGGCCAGCAGCCGCCACTGCCCGGCGTCGGCCCGGCCGAACCGCAGGCCGACCGACAGACCGCCGGGCAGCACGCCGGCCGGCGGGTGCGGCCCGGCCGGCGCGGGCAGCTCCAGCGGGCCGGGGTCGAGCAGACCGGGTACCTCGCGCAGGTGCCAGGCGGTACGGCCGGCGGCCTCCAGCGCGGCCAGGAAGTCGCGGGCGGCGCCGAGGGCCGCGTCCACCGCGCCGCCGGCGGGTACCGGCCGGGCGGTGGCGGCCCGGCCCAGGCGCAGCAGGGCCGCGCCGCCGGGCCTTGCGATCAATGTCACATCGGCGTCCAGGGCGGCCACGTCGCCGCGTCCGTCGTCCAGCGCGAACAGGAACTTGCCGCTCAGCGCGGCCGCCCAGTCGCTCGCGCACAGCCGGCGGTCGAGCTCGCGCACCCAGGCCTGGACGTCGGCGTGGCCGCGGCCGTCGAGGCCGGCCAGCGGGGAGGCGACGATGTTGCGGACCCGCTCGTGCGTGTCGGAGGGCAGCAGGCCGGCCGCGCGCAGCCGCCCGCCCAGCTCGGCGCCGGCGTCCGAACCGAGGCCGCGCAGTTGGACGTTGCCGCGCGAGGTGGTCTCCAGCTGCCCGTCACCGAGCTGCTCGGCGGCCTCGGCCAGGACCAGTGCCTGAGCGGCCGTCAGCAGTCCGCCGGGTACCCGGACCCGGGCGAGCGCGCCGTCGTCGGCCCGGTGCAGGCGCAGCGCGCCGGGGCAGGCGTCGGCCCGGCCCCGGTCGGGCAGGGCGGGGCCCGGCGCGGAGGCGTCGGGTGTGGGTGGCATGGCGGCGAGCATACAGATGGTCCGATCGGATGCCCCGGTCTCGTAGATCACAGCCGCGGACCAGCTCCGCAGCCGGTCGGCACCCCGTACGATGCTGCCCGGGTGGCCCGCGGGCCACCCGTGCCAGCGACGGCGCAAGGGGAGGAAACCGGTGCAAACCCGGTGCGGTCCCGCCACTGTGACCACGGTTCACCGCCGTGGGAGCCAGGAACTCCTGCCGTCCCTCAGACCAGCCCTCCGGCGCGTGGCCGGGGGGAACCGCCACGGGGCGCGGACCCCGAGGAAGGCTTGACCTGTGCGCTGCCGCATGTCCTGCGCCGCCCGCCCGTTCGCCGACGAGGCCGGGAGGCCCCTCGCATGATCCTGCTGCTGTCGACCTCCGACACCGACCTGCTCAGCGCCCGCGCCTCGAACGGCCCGGTGCCGTACCGCCTGGGCAACCCGGCCCGGCTGGCCGTCGAGGACCTGCCCGCGCTGACCGAGGGCACCGACCTGGTGATCGTCCGGCTGCTCGGCGGCCGCCGGGCCTGGCAGGAGGGCCTGGACGCGCTGCTGGCCGGCCCCCGCCCGGTCGTGGTGCTGACCGGCGAGCAGGCCCCGGACGCCCAGCTGATGGAGCTGTCCACCGTCCCGGCCGGGCTCGCCGCCGAGGCGCACGCCTACCTCGCGCACGGCGGCCCGGCCAACCTGGCCGAACTGGGCGCCTTCCTGTCCGACACCGTGCTGCTGACCGGCCACGGCTTCGCGCCGCCCGTGTCCGCGCCGGAGTGGGGCCCGCTGGAGCGCACCGCCCGCACCACGGAGGGCCCGGTGATCGCGGTGCTGTACTACCGCGCCCACCACATGAGCGGCAACACCGGCTTCGTCGAGACGCTCTGCCGGGCGATCGAGGACCGGGGGGCGCGGGCGCTGCCGCTGTACTGCTCCTCGCTGCGCGGCGCCGAGCCGGAGCTGCTGGCGCGCCTGGGCACCGCCGACGCGATCGTCACCACCGTGCTGGCGGCCGGCGGCACCCGCCCGGCCGACGCGCAGGCCGGCGGCGACGAGGAGGCCTGGGACGCGGGCGCGCTGGCCGCGCTGGACCGCCCGATCCTGCAGGCGCTCTGCCTGACCTGGTCGCGGGCGGCCTGGGAGGCCAGCGACGACGGCCTGTCCCCGCTGGACACCGCCACCCAGATCGCCGTCCCGGAGTTCGACGGCCGTCTGATCACCGTGCCGTTCTCGTTCAAGGAGCTGGACGAGGACGGGCTGACCGTCTACGCGGCCGACCCCGAGCGGGCCGCCCGGGTGGCGGGGATCGCGGTCCGGCACGCCCGGCTGCGGCACATCCCGGCCGCCGAGCGGCGGCTCGCGCTGGTGCTCTCGGCGTACCCGACCAAGCACGCCCGGGTCGGCAACGCGGTCGGCCTGGACACCCCGGCCTCCGCGATGCGGCTGCTGGAGCGGCTCCGTGCGGAGGGCATGGACCTGGGCACCGGTCTGCCCGGTCTGGACGACGACGCGTCCGAGGACCGCCCCAACCCGCCCCGAGCGGGCGACCAGGCGAGCGGGCGAGGACACGAGGGTGACGCGCTGATCCATGCGCTGATCGCGGCGGGCGGGTACGACCAGGACTGGCTGACCGAGGACCAGCTGGCCCGCAACCCGGTCCGGATCCCGGCCGCGGACTACCGCCGCTGGTACGCCACCCTCCCGGAGGGCCTGCGCGGCCGGGTCGAGGAGCACTGGGGCCCGCCGCCCGGCGAGCTGTACGTGGACCGCTCGCAGAACCCGGACGGCGACATCGTGCTGGCCGCGATCCGCTCGGGGAACCTGCTGGTGCTGATCCAGCCGCCGCGCGGTTTCGGCGCCAACCCGGTGGCGATCTACCACGACCCGGACCTGCCGCCCAGCCACCACTACCTGGCCGCCTACCGCTGGATCGCGGCCGAGCGGTCGGACGGCGGCTTCGGCGCCGACGCCGTGATCCACCTCGGCAAGCACGGGAACCTCGAGTGGCTGCCCGGCAAGACGGCCGCGCTGTCCGCCGACTGCGGCCCGGACGCGGTGATCGGCGACCTGCCGCTGATCTACCCGTTCCTGGTCAACGACCCGGGCGAGGGCACCCAGGCCAAGCGCCGCGCCCACGCCACCCTGGTCGACCACCTGGTGCCGCCGATGGCCCGCGCCGACTCGTACGGGGACATCGCCCGGCTGGAGCAGCTGCTGGACGAGCACTCCAACATCGCGGCGATGGACCCGGCCAAGCTGCCGGCGGTCCGGGCCCAGATCTGGACCCTGATCCAGGCCGCCCGCCTCGACCACGACCTGGGCCTGGACGAGCGGCCCGAGGACGACGGCTTCGACGACTTCCTGCTGCACGTCGACGGCTGGCTGTGCGAGGTCAAGGACGCCCAGATCCGGGACGGGCTGCACGTGCTGGGCCAGGCGCCGGCCGGTACCGACCGGGTCAACATCGTGCTGGCGATCCTGCGGGCGCGGCAGATCTGGGGCGGGGTGGCCGCGCTGCCCGGCCTGCGCGAGGCGCTCGGCCTGGACGAGGCCGCGCTGACCCTGGGCGCCACCGACGCGGCCGAGGCGCAGGCCCGCGCCCTGGTCGAGGCGATGGAGGCCGAGGACTGGGCGCCGGAGGCGGTGGAGAAGGTCGCCGCCGGGCACCCGGAGGCGGTCCGTGACGTGCTGGACTTCGCCGCCCGCCAGGTGGTGCCCCGGCTCGCCGCCACCACCGACGAGCTGGACGCGGTGCTGCACGCGCTGAACGGCGGCTTCGTGCCGGCCGGCCCGTCCGGCTCGCCGCTGCGCGGCCTGGTCAACGTGCTGCCGACCGGCCGCAACTTCTACTCGGTCGACCCGAAGGCCGTCCCGAGCCGGCTGGCCTGGGAGACCGGGCAGGCGCTGGCCGCCTCGCTGGTCGAGCGCTACCTAGCGGACAACGACGGCGCCTACCCGCCGTCGGTCGGCCTGTCGCTGTGGGGCACCAGCGCGATGCGCACGGCCGGCGACGACATCGCGGAGGCCTTCGCCCTGCTGGGTGTGCGCCCGGTCTGGGACGACGCCTCGCGCCGGGTCACCGGCCTGGAGGTGATCCCGCTCGACGAACTGGGCCGTCCCCGGATCGACGTGACGCTGCGGATCTCCGGCTTCTTCCGGGACGCCTTCCCGCACGTGGTGGCACTGCTGGACGACGCGGTGCGGCTCGCCGCCCGTCAGGAGGAGGACGGGGCGGACAACTTCGTGCGCGCCCACGTCCAGGCCGACCTGGCGGTGCACGGCGACGAGCGCAAGGCCACCGTCCGGGTGTTCGGCTCCCGTCCGGGCACCTACGGCGCCGGTCTGCTGCAGCTGATCGACAGCCGGGACTGGCGCACCGACGCCGACCTGGCCGAGGTCTACACGGTCTGGGGCGGCTACGCCTACGGCCGCGAGCTGAACGGCCGCCCGGCCCGCGAGGAGATGGAGACCGCGTACAAGCGGATCACCGTCGCGGCCAAGAACACCGACACCCGTGAGCACGACATCGCGGACTCCGACGACTACTTCCAGTACCACGGCGGCATGGTCGCCACCGTGCGCGCGCTGACCGGGATGAACCCGGCCGCGTACATCGGTGACTCCACCCGGCCCGAGACGGTCCGCACCCGCACCCTGACCGAGGAGGCGGCCCGGGTGTTCCGCGCCCGGGTGGTCAACCCGCGCTGGCTGGAGGCGATGCGCCGGCACGGCTACAAGGGCGCCTTCGAGATGGCCGCGACGGTGGACTACCTGTTCGGGTACGACGCCACCACCGGCGTGGTCGCGGACTGGATGTACGAGAAGCTGACCGAGGAGTACGTGCTCGACCCGGTGAACCGGGAGTTCCTCACCGGCGCCAACCCGTGGGCGCTGCACGGGATCAGCGAGCGCCTGCTGGAGGCCGCCGAGCGCGGTCTGTGGGCCGAGCCGGACCCGGCGCTGATCGACGCCCTGCGGACCGCCTTCCTGGAGACCGAGGGCGATCTGGAGGGCGAGGGCTGAGCCTTCCGCCGCGCGGACCGGGGGTACACCAGATCTTCACCTCCGGTCCGCCACGCGGGTGACCCGGGAATGAGGTGACCGGGGCTCGAGAAGCGGACAATCACGGCATGACCCTTCGTGCCGGCCTCACCCAGCCCGCCCGTTACGCCGCCCTCGGTTCGGGGGCCCTGCCCGTGCTGGCCTTCCCGGGGCTGGGGCTGGCGATGCTGGCGTGGGTCGCCCTGGTCCCAGGCATGCTGGCGATGCAGCGGGCGCCCAGCGGCCGGGAGGCGGCGGTCCGCGGCTGGTGGTTCGGCGCGGGCTTCATCCTGGTCGCGATGTACTGGCTGGTCCCGTCGATCGGTCCGGGGCTGGTCCTGCTGGCGCTGCTGTTCGGCGCGCTCCAGGCGGCGCTGGGCCTCGCGGTCTGGCGGACCCTGAACCCGCCGCTGACCCCGCGGCGTGCGCTGACCGCCCTGGTGGTGGTCCCGGCGGTCTGGGTGACCTGCGAGTTCGCCCGTTCCTGGGCCGCGCTCGGCGGTCCGTGGGCACTGCTGGGCGCCAGCCAGTGGGAGCACCCGGCGATCCTGGGGCTGGCCTCGGTCGGCGGGGTGTGGCTGGTCAGCTCGGCGGTGGCGGCGGCCAACACGGCGGTGCTGATCGTGCTCACCGCGCACCGGCTGCCGGTGCGCGCGCTGGCGGCGGCGGTGCTGGTGGCGGCGCTGGTGTCGGGGCCGCTGCTGTTCGCGGTGCAGCGGCAGAGCGCCCCGCAGGGGCTGGCCACGGTGGCGCTGGTGCAGCCCGGCCAGACCGCGGACGCGGACGCCAGGCTGGCCGCGAACGTCCGGATCAGCCAGAAGCTGGTGGGGCAGCCGGTCGACCTGGTGGTGTGGGGCGAGAGCAGCACCACCGCCGACCTGGACCGTGATCCGGCGGCTCTGGGCGACGTCCGGGCGCTGGCCGCGCTCAGCGGCGCCCAGCTGCTGGTCGGCGAGGACGCCAGGAAGGCCGACGGGCGGATCTCCAAGGACGCCGTGCTGGTCACCCCGGACGGGGTGGCGGCCCGCTACCGCAAGATCCGGCTGGTGCCGTTCGGCGAGTACATCCCGCTGCGTCCGTTGCTGGGCTGGATCGCCGGGGTGAGCGAGGCGGCGGGCGAGAACCGCGCCCCCGGCACCTCGTTCCACCTGCTGCCCACCACCGACCGCGCGGGCGAGGCGATGCCGGTCGGCGCGCTGATCTGCTTCGAGTCGGCGTTCCCCGACATGTCCAGGGCGGCGGCCCGGGACGGTGCCAGGATGATCGTCTACCAGTCGGCGACCTCGACCTTCCAGAACACCTGGGCCCCGGCGCAGCACGCCTCGCTGGGGGCGATCCGGGCCGCCGAGACCGGCCGTCCGGTGGTCCAGGCGGCGCTCACCGGCGAGTCCGTCGCGTACGACCGGCAGGGCCGGCGGCTGGCCCGGATGGACACCGGCGCCACCGGGTCCGTCACGGTGCGGCTGCCGCTGGCCGCCCCCACCGCGCTGACCTGGTACGACCGGTTGGGTGACTGGGTGCCGGTGACGTGCGTGCTGATCACGCTGGCCGCCGCCGGCACCGCGCTGCGTCCCGCGGTCGGCCGGCCGGGCCGCCCGCAGGCGGCGCCGGCACCGGCCGAGGACGAGGAGCAGCCCGCCGACGCGTGAGGCCGCCGCTACCCGGCGGCGCCCGCGACGTGCACCCCGAACACCGCGCCCTGCTGGTCCTTGAGCACCGCCAGCCGGGGCCCGTCCGGGACGTCGGTGGGCGGCAGCAGCACGGACGCGCCGAGCGCCGCGGCCCGCTCGGCGGTGCGGTCCACGTCGGCGACCGCGAAGTACGGCATCCAGTAGGGCGGGGTGTCGGCGGGGAACTGGTCGCTCATGTCGGCCATCCCGCCGAAGTCGTGCCCGCGCAGGCCCCACTGGGTGTACATCTCGCCGACCGTGACGCTCCAGGCGAACACCCTCGGGTAGAACTCCTTGGCCTGCTGGACGGCGCGGGTGGTCAGCTCGACCCAGCCCAGCGAGCCCGGTTCGTCGATCACGGCGACGCCGTTGAAGGCCCGGGCCTGCCAGAGCGAGAAGGCGGCGCCGGCCGGGTCGGCGGCGACCGCGAACCGTCCCAGGTCGAAGACCTCGGACGGTTCCAGCAGGATCCGGCCGCCGGCCGCGGTGACCGCGGCGGCGCTCGCGTCCGCGTCGGCGACCGCGAAGGAGACCGTCCAGGCGGTCGGCTGCTCGGGCTGGTGCAGCGGTGTCAGCCCGGCCACCGGGGCGTCGCCCAGCAGGAGGCTGGTGTACCCGCCGGCCTCGGCCCGGGGGTCCTCCTCGACCCGCCAGCCGAACAGCTCCGCGTAGAAGGACTTGGCGGCCCCCGGGTCGACGGTGCCCAGCTCGACCCAGCAGGGCGCGCCGGGGGTCGTGGTGGTGATCTTCACGGGTCAGCTCACTTCCAGGATCAGCTTGCCGCGGGCGTGGCCGGACTCGACCTCGGCCAGTGCGTCGGCGGCCTGCTCGAGCGGGTAGGTGGCGGTGATCTGCGGGTCGAGGCGGCCGGCCGCGACCAGTTCGGCGAGCGCGGTCAGGGTGGGGGCGGCCGGGCTGCGGCGGATGAAGGAGCCGCCCAGTTCGGCGGCGGTGCCGGGGTCGGAGGTGGCGATCAGCCGGCTGCGGTCGGCGAGCGTCTCGGCCGCCGCCCTGGCGTCCGCGCCGCCGACCAGGTCGAGGATGCCGTCGACGCCCTGCGGTGCCTCGGCCAGGATGCGCTGCTGCACGCCGTCGCCGTAGCGGACCTGGGTGGCGCCGAGCGATTCGACGAAGGCGCGGCGGGCGTCGCTGGCGGTGCCCAGCACCCGCAGGCCGCGGGCCCGGGCGAGCTGGGCGGCCACGCTCCCGACGCCGCCGGCGATGCCGAGGATCAGCAGGGTCTGCCCGGCCGTGAGCCCGACGTTGTCCACCCCGTCGTACGCGGTGGCGGCGGCCACCGGCAGCGCGGCGGCCTGGGCGAAGGTGACGCCGGCCGGCTTGCGGGCGGTGGCGTCGGCCGCCAGCAGGGTCTGCCGGGCGTAGCCGCCGACCGCGGCCACCCCGAACACCTCGTCCCCCACGGCGAAACCGGTCACCCCTTCGCCGACCGCCTCGACCACGCCCGCCGCCTCCACCCCCAGCACGCCCGGCAGCGCCACGTGCTTGCCGGTCAGGCCCCGGCGGATCTTCCAGTCGATCGGGTTGACCCCGGCGGCCCGGACGGCGATCCGCAGCTGGCCCGGGCCCGGCGCGGGGGCCGGCCGGTCGAGGAACGCCTGGTGCTGCGGGCCGCCGTAGTCGGTGAATCCGAATGCCTTGGACATGGAGCTTCCCTCGTCGTGTCGGCTGCTCCCCCTGCCCACTGTGCGTGGTGCCCGCCGGTGGCGGCTGGGGATGGTGGGCCGAAAGTGGCTCCCGAAAACTCGTGTTGTTCAAATTGGAACTAAGGTGTACGGTCTCAGCCCGAGACACCGTTCAAATCTGAACCACGCCGGAGGCCGGGCATGACGCAGACCGAGACCGACCAGCACCAGCCCGCAGCCGCGCCCTCCCCCGCCACCGTGCGCTCGCGGGTCCGCATCCCGCTGACCTTCCCGGACGGCTACCACGTCGAGGCGGAGGTCTTCACCTTCCACGGCCTCGCCGACGGCGCCGAGCACCTCGCGCTCGCCCTCGGCGACCCCACCGCCGGCGCCGCTCCCCTGGTCCGGCTGCACTCCGAGTGCCTCACCGGCGACGTCTTCGGCTCCGACCGCTGCGACTGCGGCCCCCAGCTGCGCGAGTCCGCCGAGCGGATCGCCGAGACCGGCGGCTACCTGCTCTACCTGCGCCAGGAGGGCCGCGGCATCGGCCTCTACAACAAGCTGGACGCCTACGCGCTGCAGGACACCGGGCTCGACACCTACCAGGCCAACACCGCGCTCGGCCTGCCCGAGGACGGCCGCGACTACACCGCCGCCGCCCAGATGCTCACCACCCTCGGCGCCACCGCGGTCCGCCTGCTCAGCAACAACCCCGACAAGGCGCGCCAGCTCGCCGCCCTCGGCATCGAGGTCACCGAGCACGTCCCGACCGGCGTGCACGTCTCCGCCAGCAACATCCGCTACCTGCGGGCCAAGGTGGAGCACACCGGGCACGCCATCCCGCTGGCCCGCCTGGTCGGCTGAGCCCCCGGGCCGCCGCGGGCCGCGCCGCCGGACGTGCCGGGCCCGTGGCCACGGTGCACCCTGGGAAGCGGGGACTCCCCCGCCCCGAGGAGGTGGCTCGATGACGCCGCACCGCCCGTCCCGCCCCGCCGACCGGCGCCCGTCGCCGCGGAGGCGACCGTGAAAGCCGACACCGCCGTCCCCGTGACGGTCATCGGAGCCGGACCCTACGGCCTCGCCGTCGCCGCCCACCTCAAGGGCCGCGGGATCCCGATGCGGATCCTCGGCGAGCCGATGGA
The DNA here is from genome assembly GCF_040651175.1 of Kitasatospora sp. NPDC048540. Classification (NCBI taxonomy): domain Bacteria; kingdom Bacillati; phylum Actinomycetota; class Actinomycetes; order Kitasatosporales; family Streptomycetaceae; genus Kitasatospora; species Kitasatospora sp. NPDC048540. The sequence continues at coordinate 87,804 of NZ_JBEZIR010000004.1, read as the reverse complement.
CAGCTGGCGCTCCCGGATGCCGGTCGGGATGTACCTGAAGTCCACCCCCCGCGCCTCCTCCATCTCCGACCCCTGGGGCCGGTTCCGGCTGGAGGACTACCGGATCCAGGCCGGCCGCCCGCTCGGCGGCGACCAGCACCCCATCCCGATCGAGGAGTTCATCAGCTACGGCGAGTGGTTCGAACGCACCTGCGTGCCCGAGGTCGAACGCACCAAGGTGCTCCGCCTGCGGTACGAGGACGGACGGTTCACCCTGCTGCTCGACACCGGCGAGACCTTCACCAGCGCCGCCGTGGTGCTCGCCACCGGGCTCCAGCCGTACGCCTGGGTCCCCCCGGTGCTGCAGCCGCTGGTCGACGCGGGCCTGGCCTCCCACCCCAACGCCCACGTGGACCTCGCGAAGTTCGCCGGGCAGCGGGTCGCGATCGTCGGCGCCGGGCAGTCGGCGCTGGAGAGCGCCGCCCTGCTGCACGAGGCGGACGCCCGGCCGACCGTGGTGGCCCGCACCCACGAGCTGCTGTTCGGCGTCCCGCCCGAGACCGACCAGGACCACGACCGGCCCCTGACCTCCCGGCTGGCCGGCCCCGGATCGCCGCTCGGCCCCGGCTGGGGGCTGCTGGCGTTCAGCCGGCTCCCCGCCGCCTTCCGCTACCTGCCCGACCGGCGGCGGGCCAGGTCGGTGCGCACCGTGCTCGGCCCGGCCGGCGCCTGGTGGCTGCGCGACCGGGTGGACGGCCGGGTACCGGTATTGACCGGCCACACCCTGGAGTCCTCCGAGGCCGACGACAGCACCGCCGTACTCCGGCTGCTGGGACCGACGCGCACGGTGGAGGCCGACCACGTGCTGGCGGCCACCGGCTACCGGGTCGACGTCGAGCGGATCGGCCTGCTCGACGAGCCGGTGCTGCGTGCACTGCGCCTCACCCCGCAGGGGGCGCCGCGGCTGTCGGCCGGGTTCGAGTCCTCGGTGCCGGGGCTGTACTTCTCCGGGCTGTCCGCCGCGGACAGCTTCGGCCCGCTGCTGCGCTTCGTCGCCGGCACCGGCTTCGCGGCGCGCCGGATCAGCGCGGCCGTGGCCTCGAAGCCGCGCTGAGCGCCCGCCGGGCGACCCGCAGCACCGGCGTTCCGCCGAACCGCACGGCTTCGGCGAGCGCCGGAGCCGGGTCGTCCCGGCACAGCCAGGCCCGCTCGGTGCCCCGGTGCGGGCGCAGCCCGCGCGGCGGGCGCCGCTCGTGCCAGCCGGTCACCGCGGCCGACATCAGGTCCACCTGCCCGACCCCGAACTGCCGGGCCAGCTGCCCACCGCGGGGGACCTCGCGGCCGGTGAGGGACAGGTGCAGGGCCCTTACCACGTCCACCCCGGCCGCCGTCTCGAAGAGCCGGAACTGGGCGCCGGTGCGCGGGTTGAAGTCGACCAGCTTGTACCGGCCGTCGCGCCGGTCCAGCCGCCAGTCCAGGTCGGCCACCCCGCTGTAGCCGATCTGCCGGCACAGCCGGGCGGCCAGCTCGGCCAGCTCCGGGTTGGGCACCGCGCGGGCCCGGGTGGTGATCCCGGCGCCGGGCGGCCAGGACCGTAGCTTTACCCCCGTGAACACCACCAGCGGCTCGCCGCCGGGGCCGCAGCACAGGTGGGTGAACCAGTCCTCGGCGTGCTCCGCCGGCAGGTACTCCTGGACCAGCACGGAGGCCACCACCGCCTGCGGGCAGGCCGCCAGCAGCTCGCGCTCGTCGTGCACCACCGTGGTGGCGGCGACCGCCGGGCGGCTCAGCCGGCTGAACGAGCCGACGTTCTTCAGCACCACCGGGTAACCCCAGTCGCGGGCGGCCGCCAGCAGCTCGCCCCGGTCGCGCGGGGCGAGGGCGCGGGGGGTCGGGACGTCGTTGGCCAGGCAGATCCCGCTCAGCTCGCCCTTGTCCGCGAGCATCCGCGGCAACTTGGGCGGCACCGGGGGCAGCAGCAGCTCGGCGGCGAGCTCCTCGGCGTGCTCGGCGAGCAGCACCGCCGCCTCGTCGTCGGTCGCCACCGCGACACTGCGGCGGCCGACCGAACGGGCCGCCGCCCGGATCAGCGCGACCAGCCGCTCGGGCGGCTCGCGGCCGTCGGTGGGGGCCACCAGCGGCCGGGTCAGGTACCGGGAGAGCGCGGTCGGGGTGAAGCGGTCCTCCACCATCGCGTGGACCGGGACACCGAGCCGCCCGAACGACCTGGCCACGCCGACGGGGCTGTGCGCCTGCGGGTACCGCCCGACCTTGACCAGCAGGACGGGGACCGTGGGGTCCAGGGCCGGCCCGGCTCGTTCCATGTCGACACCCAGCTTCCTCGGCGGGATCAGTGCTGCCAGACCGCGACCCAGTCGACGTGCAACTGGGCGGAGCCGACGTCTGACGGAGGTGACTGCGGGTACCCCACCGCGAGGTTGAGGATCAGCTCCATCGCCACGCTCGGGATGACGGCCGGGTCGGTCACCCGGAACTGCTGCACACCGTCGACGTACCAGGTCACCGAGTCGGGCTCCCAGTCCATCGCGAACACCGTGGAACCGGCGGAGACTCTCTGCGGCGTGTAGCGGTGGCCGACGCTGCCGTCACCGCCGTCCGCGGTCCTCCAGTGCAGGTTCATCGCGACGAACCGGTCCGTGCCGGGGAACTCGGCCACGTCGAGTTCGGGCGGGGCGCCGCGGGTCTCGGCGGGGATCAGCCAGAAGGCCGGGAACATGCCCCGGGGGTCCTGCGGGGTCCGGATGGCGGCCGCGAAGTAGCCGTAGGTGAAGGTGTGCAGCGGCGTCCCGTCCCAGGACTGCCGTCCGGTGCTGACCATGCCCGAGGTCCAGGGGTAGCTCTTGCCGTCGCTGCCCGCGGTCGGCGTGCGCTCGGCCGACAGGACCAGGGCACCGCCGTTCACCGCGACCTGGCCGGGCAGGTACCACTGCTCCTCGTGGTTGCCCGCGTTGGTGCAGCCGGCGTCGTTCCAGTCGTAGCAGGTCACCCAGTTGGCGGGGTCCAGGCCGAGGCCGTTGAAGTCGTCCCGGAACACCTGGTGCCAGGCCCCGGGCGCGGCGGGCGTCGCGGAGGCGGCGGCGCCCGTCGCGGTGGCCTCGGCCGCCTGCGGGACGACGGTGAGGCCGTGGGACGCGGCCGGGCCGGCGCAGGCCGCGGTGAGCAGCAGCACGCAGGAGCCCGCGACCACGGCACTGCGCCGGCCGAGGCGGCCGCGGCGGCGCGGGTCGGCCACGGTCACCGGTGGTTCGTCCGTCGCGGGCAGCGGCGGGCCGCCGCCGTCCTGCCTGCCGCGGCGGCCGGGCAGCAGCGCGAGCAGCGAGGTGAGCAGCGCCAGCACGGCCATCGCCCGGCCCAGGGTGAACAGGTGGGCGAGGAAGAACGCCACGGCCACCAGCGTGACGATGGCCGCGCTGAGCGCCAGCGCCAGCGCCACGGTGGCCAGCCGGTCGGGCCAGTTGGCGGACCGGGCCCGGGCGGGGGCGGCCAGCAGCGCCGCGGTGCCCGGGCCGAGCAGCAGGAACGCCGCGGTGACGGTGGTGCGCACCGGGTCGGCGGCCGGCAGCAGGGTGGTGAGCAGGGCGAGCCAGCCGGACAGCGCCAGCAGCAGCCGGGCCGGGTGCGGGCGCACGGTGCCGGTCATGGCTGCGGTGCTCCGCCGGGGGCGGGGGCGGCGTCGTGGACGGTCGGCAGGTAGCGGTAGACGGCGGCGTCGGGGCCGCTGTAGAGCGGGAGGAAGTCCGGGGAGGCCGCGACGACGTCGTTCAGCCGCTCGACGGTGCCCGCCGGGAACAGGCCGGTCAGGTCGGTGTCCGCCGCCTGCGCCCGGGTCAGGATCAGGTACGCCGGGCCGGTCAGCCGTGGGTCGCTCATGGTGTCCTCCAGCGCCGTCAGCGGCTCCTGGAGCAGCCGCTGCCGGTCGGGGAGGCTGCCCTGGGACAACACGATCCGCTGAAGCTGGTCGTAGCGCATCTCCCCGCCCGGCAGGTCGCCGGTGGCCGAGACGACCAGCGACCCGGGCGGCGCCAGCCGGGTGAGGTACCGGGTGGCGGCGGCCTCCTGCGGGGTGAAGTAGTTCATCGTCTCCTTGGCGTAGTAGCCGACGAACAGCCCGGCCAGCAGCGCCAGCATCACCACGGTCGAGATCCAGGTCCGCACCCGGCGGCGCGGCGGGGGCTGCACCAGCAGGGTGGCCAGCAGGAACGCGGCGGCCGGGAGCGCGAAGAGGTAGGCGCGGAACACCATCTCGCCGCCGTAGTTGTTGCTGAGCAGCAGCGGCAGCGGGGCCACCAGCAGCCAGGGCAGCGGGCTGTGCCGGGCCCAGCGGTGGCACAGCAGGGCGACCACGGCGAGCAGCAGGACGGAGGCGGTCAGCCCGCGGTCCACCCAGGAGGCCATCACCTGCTGCGGGGCGGCGGTGCCGAGCCGGGACAGGTTGGGCAGGGCGTTCTGGTCCGGCGAACTGAGCGCGGAGACCAGGCTGTTCAGGTTGGCGGAGATGTAGGGGCGGGCGACCGTGGCGTCCCACAGGAAGGTCAGCGCGACCGCGCCGGCCAGCACCGGCGCCACCACCCGCCGGTTGCGGCGCGGCAGCGAGAGCAGCGCCAGGAAGCTGATCATCATCAGCGGGGTCAGCGGGTGCGAGCAGACGATCGCCGCCACCAGCACCATCACCAGGGCGAACGGCACCGGGCGCCAGCCGCCGCGGCCGGGGGTGTCTGAGCGCCGGGACAGGGCCCGGGCCCCGGCCGGTTCGGCCCGGCCCGCCGGGTCCGGGCCCGGCCCGCTCGCCCGGGTGTCCGCGAGCCGCCGCAGCACCAGCGCGAGCACGCTGAGGAACAGGAAGTAGGCGAACGCCTGCGGGGAGAAGTAGTCCTGCCCGATCCAGGCGGTGGAGTAGTAGAGCCACAGGCCGCCCCAGACCAGCCTGCGGTCCTGGGTGAGCGTCCGGTAGATCATCATCAGCGGGCCGAGCAGCAGCAGGTTGGCCAGCACGGGGTACCAGGAGGCGTAACCGAGCGCCGAGTGGAGGCCGGTGGCGCGCAGGAACACCACGTTGAGCTGGAAGAAGCCGGGCCACTGGTCGTAGACGTCCATGTCGTGCGCGCCCGGCACCGAGCCGTTGTGACGCATCATCGCGTCGATGATCGCGACGTGCTTCCAGGCCCAGGCATACCGCAGTTCGGGGTAGAGCAGGCTGGGGGTGGCGTGGATCAGGGCGATCAGTCCCACCACGTACCCGGCCGCCCAGCGCTGCGGCAGCCGCGGTGCGCGCAGGGTGGCGACGAAGCCGAGGGTGAGCAGGACGACGGCGGCCCAGTACAGCGGCGGCAGGGCCTGGAGCAGCCCGAGGGTGCCCATCCGTTCCAGCCGGACGCCGGACAGCGACACCAGCCACAGGCCGAGCGCGAGCGGCAGCGGGGCCCGGACCAGCCAGGCGGACCAGCCGCCGCGGCCGGGGACCAGGGCGCGCAGGCCCCGGCGCGCCGGGACGGCGGGGGCCCGGTCGGCGAGCGGGCGCGCGGCGGGGTCCGGGGTGCCGGTGGTCTGCTGGTCGGCCATCGCGGTCTCTCCCGGGTCGGGGCCGCTGAGCGGCTCGATCATGGTCAGGACTCCTGCGGCGGGCCGCCGACGGGGCTGCCGATCGCGGCCCGCAGCCGCCGGTAGGCACGCCACCCCCGGGTGTACAGGCTCTCCGGCACCGGCCCGGTCACGGGCCCGCGGCCCATGGTCCAATCCTCGAACACAGCGGGCGGGGTGTCGTCGCGAACCATCAGCCGGCAGATCCGCATCGGGTCGTCGGCGGCCGAGCTGAACTTGTTCTCGACCGCGGTCGCGGAGGTCCAGCCGGCCTGCCGGACCCGGCAGCGCACCGCCGGGCTGGAGTACCCGTGCGGGTAGGCGAAGGCCGTGACCTCGTGCCCGAGCACGTCCTCCAGCACCCGCTTGGAGCCGACCACCTCGTCGGCGCACTTCTGGGCCGGAACGGTGTCCAGCTGGGCGTGGGTCTGCGAGTGGCCGCCGATCTCGACGCCGAGCGCGTCGAGGGTGTTGACCTGGCGCCAGTTGAGCATCTGCGCGGGCGGCAGCAGGCTGCCGGTGCCGCGGCCGCCGGGCGGGTGGATGGCGCCGACCGTGACGTAGAGGGTGGCCGACAGTCCGAGATCGGAGAGGATCGGCGCGACCGTCCAGTAGAAGTCGGCGAAGCCGTCGTCGAAGGTCAGCACGGCGACCCTGGGCGGCAGCGGCGGCCCGCCGTGCATCGCGGCGACCAGCCGCCGCAGCGGCATCACGGACAGCCCGCTGTCGATGATCCGCTCGATCTGCTCGCGGAACACCCTCGGCGTCACCGTGTACGGGGCGATCCAGCCGGGCGGGTCGTCCGAGACGGAGTGCCACAGGAAGACGGGGACCGGGATCATGACGGGCTCCTCACCGATCGCCTTGCGGAACCGGTGGATCCGGCAAGGAAGCTGTGTGCCCGGCCCGAGGTGTAGCCGAGCACCGTGATGCCGACGCCCGCGCAGAGCGTGCCGGCGGTACGGAACTCGGCGCGCAGCAGGCTGCGCAGGACGGCCGCGGGGACGGTGCGCCGCAGGTAGCGGCGTTCGTCCGCGAGCGCGGGCCGGGTGCCCGCGTGCTGCGCGACCAGGGCCTTGGAGCGGCCCTCGGCGTAGCAGCGGGCCCGGAAGTAGGACCAGGTGGTGCGGGTCGGCGGTACGTGGTGGCGGACCCTGGCGGCGGGCTCGAAGCGCAGTTCGGCGCGCGGGTCGCGGGCGGCGAGCCGCAGGCACAGTTCAGTCTCCTCGCAGCCGAGCGGCTTGGTGCCGACCCGGCCGAGGTCCTGCCGGAAGCCGCCCGCGGCGAGCATGTCGGACCGCCGGAAGGACATGTTGGCGCCGGTGAAGTTGCGGACCGGGGCCGGGACGCCGGGCGAACCGTGGTACGTGCAGCCGACCACCCAGTCGAACTCCGGCGGGAACCAGCCGGGCCGGCCGGTCTCCCACCAGGGGTCGACCAGGCCGCCGACCCCGACCACCGCGGGGTCCCGGTAGCCGGCCAGCAGCCGCCGGGTCCACTGCGGGTCGGCCACCGCGTCGTCGTCGAGGAAGGCCACCACCTCGCCGGCGGCCGCGGCGACACCGGTGTTCCGGGCGCCGGACAGGCCCTTGCGGTGGGCGTTGGGGACCACCCTGGCCTGCGGGAGTTCCCGTTCGGCGCGCCGGGCCAGCTCCGGGCAGTGGTCGGTGACCAGCAGGAGCTCGGCCGGCGGCAGTTGCTGGGCCTGCACCGAGGCGACGGCCGCGCGGATGTCGGCCCACCGGTCGAGGGTGTAGGCGCAGATCACCACCGACAGGGTCGGGGCGTCGTTGCGTCGGGTGCTCATGTCGGCCTCCGGTCGGGTGCGGGCAGCCAGCGCGGGAGGGCGACCAGCAGCGGCAGGGCGATCGCGGTCCCGGCGATCAGCCAGGCGAGGCCGACCCCGGTCAGCCCGTACGCGGGCAGCAGGACGGCGACCAGGGTGATCACCAGGACGGCGAAGGTGAACTGCAGGGCGATCAGCCAGCGCAGCGCGCGGCGCACCCGGCAGACGTCGATGGCGACGCTCAGCAGCACGTTCGGCAGCGCCGAGAGCACCATCAGGCGCAGCACGGTGGTGCCGTTCTCCGAGTAGCCGGGGCCGAACAGTTTCAGGATCCAGGGGGCGGCGGCGATGACCAGGCTCACCGCGCCCAGCAGCAGCAGGCCGGTGTGGCGCAGCATCCGCCGGGCGTGCTCGGCGAGGCGTTCGGGGGACCGGGCGGCCTCGACGATCAGCGAGCTGCCCATGCTGAACGCGGCGACGTACAGGGTGTCGGCGATGATCCAGGCCAGCGAGTAGAAGGCGTTCTGCTCGGCGCCGAGCTGGTTGAGCACCATCAGCGGCACGATGCTGTACGCGGCGATGCTGGAGAGGTTGCCCAGGTAGTCGGCCATCGCGTAGCGGAACACCCGCCGGGGCGCGGGCGCGCCGGTGCGGTCGGCGCGGTGCTGTTCGGGCACGGCCCGGCGGAACAGCACCACGTTGGTCACCACGATCGCGACGACCAGGGCCACGGACCAGGACACCAGGATGCCGGTGCCGATCGCGAGGACCGCGCACAGCGCCAGCATCCCGGTCTTGGCGACCGCGAACAGCGCGTTCTCGCCGAGCACCCAGCCGGTGCGGCGCAGGCCGGTGAGCGCGCCGTCCTGGAGGACGAAGACCGAGTACCCGGCCGTCGCGGCGACGAACGCCGCCGCCAGGACGGGCTCGCGCAGGTAGCCAAGGCCCGGCGCGGCCCAGGGGATCACCAGCAGGAACAGCACGGCGGCCAGCGCGCTGGCGCCGGCGCTGACGGCGTAGCACCGCAGCACCAGGCGCCGGGTGTGCCGGCCGGCCCGGGGGACGAACCGCACCAGGACGTTGCCGAGGTTGAAGCTGCCGAGCGCGGAGAGCAGGGTGGCCGCCGAGAGGGCGGCGTAGCTGCGGCCGACCGCCTCGGCCGAGTACCAGCGGGTGGCGAAGATCCAGAACAGCGATCCCAGCGCCGCCGCCAGCACCGTGCTGGCCACCAGCATGTGCCCGTTGCGCAGCAGCGGCTCACCCGAGTGGACCTTGCGCGCGGACCGGACCCGGGCCCGGACCAGGGTGAGGTACGAGCACTCGCAGGGCAGCGGTTCGGGGCAGGAGCACGGACGGGCGGCCCGGGAGCCGGCGCGGGCGCTGAGACCGGCGGTCACGACGGTTCGCCACCCCGGATGCCGCGCTGCTGCCAGCGGCTCAGCAGGTAGTTGGGGGGTCCGCAGACCAGGCCGCGGATCTCGGTCCGGCCGAGCGGCGCGGGGCTGCGCCCGCCGGCGCGGGCGGACCGCTCCCGGCTGCGGCGCACCATCTCGGCGGCGCACCGCGGGGAGTACCGGAACAGGGTGGCCAGCAGCCGGGGGCGCCGGGCGAGCACGGCGGTCACGTAGGCGCCGAAGCCGACGCCGAAGCCGAAGATCTGGGAGTGCAAGCCGTCCATGGTCCGCCGGTGGCGGTGCCAGACGATGGCGTCCGGCTGGTAGGCGACGGTGTGACCGCCCTCAAGGACGTGGAAGAAGGCCAGCAGGTCCTCGCCGCCGCGGGTGCGGGTGCCGGCGCCGGTCGCGGTGTCGAATCCGCCGAGGCGGCGCAGCAGGTCGGTGCGGAACGCCATGTTGGCGCCGGTGCCGAAGCCGCCGACGCGCAGCGCCAGCAGCGGGTCGGTGCTCTGCGCGCGCGACCAGCTGCGGGCGGTGAAGCCCTTGGTGTAGCCGCCGAAGCGTTCGAACGCGGCCTGGGCCTCGGTGTCCAGCTCGGCCGGCAGGACCAGTCCGGTGACGCAGCCGATCCGCTCGTCGGAGCGGAAGGCCGCCACCATCGCGGACACCCAGCCGGGGTCGGCCAGCGCGTCGTCGTCGGTGAAGGCGACCAGCTCGCCGCGGGCGGCGGCGAGGCCCCGGTTGCGGGCCCGGGCGAGGCCCGGGACCGGCTCGCGCAGGTAGCGGATCCGGTCCCGGTAGCGGGTGCGGATCAGCAGCTCGGTGGTGTCGTCGGCCGGCGCGTTGTCGACCACGATCACCTCGACCCGCGGGTGGACGGTGCGCAGCAGGGTGTCCAGGCACGGCTCCAGCAGGTCCTCGCGGTTGCGGGTGCAGACGATCACGCTGACGGCCACCTGGCCGGTACGGACGGCGGACGGCACCCGCGGCTCCTGCGCGGCCCGCAGCTGGCGGTGGGCGGCCCGGGCGACGGCCCGGGGCAGGGCCGCCGGGTCGCCGGCCGTGCCGGTGACGGTGACCAGCCCGAGCGGGTGCCCGTGCCGGCGGACCAGGGCCAGCACCCGCCCGGACGGCACCGGGCGCAGCCCGCCCGGGGTGCGGAGCTCGTCCGGCCTCTCGAGGTCCAGCTCGACCATCTGGGTCGGGGCGGCGACCGGCTGGAAGGTGGGTGTAGTCATCACGGGCTACTCTCCGGTCCGGACACCGCGCTGGTGCCAGACGCTCAACAGGTAGCAGAAGGGGCCGTACAGCAGGCCGCGGAACTCCAGCCGGCCCAGGCCCGCCATCGCGCCGGCGGCGGGCGCGCCCTGGGTGCGGGTGCGGCGGGCGGCCTGCCAGCGCCAGACGCCCCGGGGCAGGTGGCGGACGATTCCGGCGAGGACCTCGGGCTGGTGCGAGATGGCGGCCGCCAGGTAGGCGCCGAAGCCGACGCCGAAGTTGAAGACCTGCCTGGTCAGCGCGTCCATGGTGCGCGGGTGGGGGTGCCAGACGATGGCGTCGGGCTGGTAGGCGACGGTGTGGCCGCCGCCCAGGACCCGGAAGAAGGCCAGCAGTTCCTCGCCGCCGCGGGCGGCGGTGCCGGCGCCGGTCGCGGTGTCGAATCCGCCGAGGCGGCGCAGCAGGTCGGTGCGGAAGGCCATGTTGGCCCCCGATCCGAACCGGCCGACCGAGAACCGGACCAGCGGGTCCTCGGGCCGCTCGCGCAGCGACCAGCTGCGGGCGGTGAAGCCCCGGGCGTAGCCGCCGTACTCCTCCAGGGCGACCTGGGCCTCGGTGTCCAGCTCGGCGGGCATCACCAGTCCGGTGACGCAGCCGATCCGGTCGTCCGAGCGGAACGCCTCGGCCAGCGCGGACACCCACCCGGCGTCGACCACCAGGTCGTCGTCGGCGAAGGCGACCAGCTCGCCGTGGGCGGCGGCCAGGCCCCGGTTGCGGGCCCGGGCCAGGCCCGCCACCGGCTCGCGCAGGTAGCGGACCCGGCCCGGGTAGCGGGAGCGGACCAGTTGCTCGGTCGCGTCGTCGTCCGGCGCGTTGTCGACCACGATCACCTCGACCCGCGGGTGGGCGGTGCGCAGCAGCGAGTCCAGCGCCCGCGGGAGCAGGTGCGGACGGTTGCGGGTGCAGACCACCACGCTGACCGTCACCGGCTCGGTGGCCGGGCGGACGCGGCGGGTGCGGTCGGGCAGGGTTCCCCGGGTCGCCGTGGAGAGCGAGGGGACGTGCAGTTCGCGATGTGCGGCATCGACCAGCGCCCGGCACAGTGCGGCGGGGGCGCCGGCTGTTCCGGTGGCGGTGACCAGGCCGAGCGGGTGTCCGTGCAGTCGCACCAACGCCAACACGCGGCCGTCCGGGTCGGCCGGTCCGAGACCGCCGGGTGAGCGCAGCTCACCGGGCTCGTCCAGGTCCAGTTCGACTACCCGGACGGGGGTGTAGAGCGAGTCGCGGGCGGCAAGGCAGGGGCAGGCAGCTGCGGTGCGCCGGTCGGAGCCATTCATCATCGCTCCCCTGCGGAGGCGGGCGTCGCCGCCCTGGCGCCGGGACGTTCGGCGATCAGGGTGCGCAGCACCCGCTTGCCGTCGGAGACGGCGTGCAGGTGCGAGCGCCCGTTTCGGCGGGGGAGTTCGAGGCTCGGGACCTCGGCGAGGCGGAGGCCCGAGCGGAGGGCGTGCGCGACCATCTCGGCCTCGATCTCGAAGCCGGAGGAGCGCAGGTCGAGTTCGTCCAGGAAGCTGCGCCGGAAGGCGCAGAAGCCGTAGCAGAGGTCGGTCAGGTGGGCGCCGTAGAGCCGGTTGACCACGGCGAGCAGCGCCCGGTTGCCGAGCGACCTGACCCGGGTGAAGTCCAGCGAGCCGCCGCCGGCGATGCAGCGCGAGCCCTTGACGAAGTCGTAGCCGTTGGCGAGGAAGTGCAGGTAGTGCGGGATCTCACCGGGCCACATCGAGCCGTCGGCGTCCATCATCACGATGAACTCGCCCTCGGCGGCCGCGAAGCCGGTGCGCAGCGCGTTGCCCTTGCCGGGGCCGCTCTGGTCCACGTGGCGGACGGTCGGCAGGCAGTGCTTGGCCATCGAGACGGTGGCGTCGCTGGAGTCGCCGTCGACCAGGATCACCTCGTCGACGCAGCGCGGGATCTGCTCGAACACCCAGGGGATGTTGCGGGCCTCGTTGTGCGCGGGGACGACCAGGCTGACGCTGTGCGCGGTGGAGAAGTCGGTCGCCCGGCGCATGGGTGGCCGTACCGTGGCGCGGTCGCCGGCGCGGCGCATCGGACGACCGTCGCGGTCGGGGTACGGAAGAACGTTGTCAGGAGGCAGCGTGGTGCTCATCGAGGGCAGTCCCTAAGAAGGCCACCGGGCACACAGAGGCCCGGCACGCGGGTACCTGGCGGGGCGTCGAGAAGCCCCGAACGGGGAACGGAGACGGGTCGCGGCGCTGCGGGCTGCTTCGTACGAACTCCCCCGAAGCCCCTCACAGACGTGCCGGCCGATCTCGGGCGCCGAAGCGCCGACACGAACAGCAACTGGCGAAATGTACGTCCGCCGTGAGGCGGTGCCAGAGCCCCATCACATCAGCACGGATGCGGCGCGTCAAGGGGATATGTCCGTATTTCATAAGATTGCCGGGTATCGACCACTCTCGGTCACCACTCCCCGGGCCACCGCACGGCCGCCCTACGGGCTCCCCCGCGGACCCGCCCGGACCGGCGGCCGGCCCTCAGTTCTCGCGCGCGAAGTCCGCCGCGGGGAGGTTGACCTCGGCGATCCGGCGGGCGATCTCACCCGGCCGCACCGGGCGGCCGAAGTGCCAGCCCTGCGCCCAGTCGCAGCCCATCAGCCGCAGCCGCTCCGCGTCCGCCCGGCTCTCCACGCCCTCGGCGGTGACGGTCAGGCCGAGCGTGTGGGCCAGCGAGACCAGGCCGCTGACGATCCGCCAGCCCAGGTGGGTGTCCTTGGCCGGGTCGTGCAGGTCGCCGACGAAGGACCCGGCGATCTTCAGCCCGGAGACCGGCAGATCGCGCAGGTACGCCAAGTTGGACCAGCCGGTACCGAAGTCGTCGACGGCGAGCGAGACGCCCATGTCGACCACCGCGTGCAGCGCCTTGAGCGCCTCGTCCTCGGGCCCGACCACGGTCGACTCGGTGATCTCCAGCTGCAGCATCGCCGGGTCGAGCCCGGTGCTGCGCAGGATCCGGTCGATGTCCCCGACCAGACCGGCGTTGCGGGCCTGACGGACCGCCAGGTTGACGCTCAGCTTGGGCGCCCGCTCGCCGAACCTGGCCACCCAGTCCGCGGCCTGACCGCAGGACTGCTCCATCACCCAGCGCCCGAGCGGCATGATCAGGCCGGTCTCCTCGGCCACCCCGACGAACTCCTCCGGGCCCAGTACGCCGAGCTGCGGGTGGCGCCAGCGCACCAGCGCCTCGACCGCCACCAGCGAACCGGAGGCCAGGTCGACCATCGGCTGGTAGTCGATGAAGAACTCGCCCCGGTCCAGCGCCGAGGGCATCCGCACCGACACCGCGTAGCGGCTGACCGCCCGGGCGTTCTCCTTCGGGTCGAACAGCGTCCACCGGCCGCGGCCGGCCTCCTTGGCCCGGTACAGCGTGAGATCGGCGGCGCGCACCGCCGCTCCCGGCGTGGTGGTGGCGATCCGCCGCTCCAGCACGCCGACGCTGGCGCCGACGGCCAGCTTGTGGTCGCCGATCAGCACCGGCTTGGCCAGCGCGGCGAGCACCGTCTTGGCGGCGGCGACCGCCTCCTGCTCACCCCGGCAGTTCTCCAGCAGCACCACGAACTCGTCGCCGCCGAGCCGGGCGACCATGTGCCCGAGCGGGGTGAGGGCGGCGTCCAGCCGGGCCGCGACAGCGGTCAGCAGCTGATCGCCCATGTCGTGGCCCAGGCTGTCGTTGACCACCTTGAACCCGTCCAGGTCGACGTAGCACAGCCCGAACCGGGCACCTGGCTCCGGATCCTCGAACAGGTCGTCCAGGCGTTCGAAGAAGGCCGCCCGGTTGGGCAGCCCGGTCAGCGGGTCGTGGGTGGCCTGGTGGCGCAGCCGCTCCTGCAGCCGGTAGCGGTCGGTGATGTCCTCCAGCATCGCCACCTGGTACTGCGGCACGCCGTCGTCGTCGCGGATCAGCGACACCGTCAGGTGGGTCCACACCACCTCGCCGTCGTGCCGGTAGTACGGCTTGTCGAACTGGAAGTAGTCCCGCTTGCCGCTGATCAGCTCCTCGTACGCCTCCCAGACGCCCGGGGTGTCCTCGGGGTGCACCAGGTCGTTCACCCGGCGGCCGCGCATGTCCTCGGGGCCGGCGCCGAAGATCTCCTGCAGCGCCCGGTTGACGGCCAGGATGTTGCCCTCGGTGTCGCCGAGGCCGATCCCGATCGCGGCGCTCTCGAACAGCGCCCGGAACCGGGCCTCGGAGGAGCGCAGCGCCCGCTCGACCTCCTGCCGGGCGGTGTCCGCCGCCAGCCGGATGGCCTCCTGCTCGCGCAGCGTCCGCTCGCGCAGCGCCGCCGCCCAGCCGGCCGCGAAGGCGCCGCACAGCGCCGGGCCGCGCCCGTCGCGGACCGGGTACCGCTGGAGCAGGACCACCGCGTCGGCGAGCACCGCCGGGTCGGTGAAGTGCGAGTCGACCAGCATCGCGCCGGCCTGCTCGGCGAGCCGGGCGTCGAACTCCTCGTCCTGCCGGGCGCGGTGCAGCAGGTCGGCGCTGCGGCCGGCCAGCCGGCTCAGGGTGCCGGGGTGGACGGCACTGCCGTGGCCCGCCCGCAGCAGCCCGGCCCAGGCGTCGTGGAACTCCGCCGCGCGGCCGTCGGGGTCGTCCTGCGACAGCCCCTCGCTCACGGCAGGCGTCCGACGCCGGCCGCGCCGGTCATCCGCTCGGGGTGGGCGCCGACCGCCTCGGGCCGGTCCGGCCGCCACTCGGGGAGGAAGACGACCCCCGGCTCCAGCAGCTCGAACCCCTCGAAGAACCCGGTGATCCGTTCCAGTGACCGCATGGTCAGCGGCGTCGGGGTGCGCTTGTACAGGTCCTGGTGGGAGCCGGCCTGGTCGGGGCGGCCCTCCAGCGAGGCGTGGCAGATCACCAGGGCGCTGCCGGGCGGGAGGGCGTCCCGCAGCCGGGCGACCAGCTTCTCCGGCTCGTCCTCGTCCTTGACGAAGTGCAGGACCGCCACCAGCAGCAGCACCACCGGCTCGCCCGGGGCGAGCAGCTCGGCCACCTCGGGCCGGGAGAGCAGGTCGGGGACGTCCCGCAGGTCGGCCTCGACCACCGAGCAGAGCTCGTCGTCCTTGAGGATCAGCCGGCTGTGCGCGACCGCCACCGGGTCGTGGTCGACGTACACCACCCGGGCCTCGGGCCGGATCGCCCGGGCGATCTCGTGCACCGGGCCGAAGGTGGGGATGCCCGAGCCGATGTCCAGGAACCGGGTGTGGCCCTGCTCGGCGAGGTACTCCACCGAACGGCGCAGGAAGGCCCGGTTGGCGCGCATGATCTGCGGAAGGTCGGGCCAGAGCTCCATGGCCTTGCGGGCCATCTCACGGTCGGCCTCGAAGTTGTGCGAGCCGCCCAGGTAGTAGTCGTAGACCCGGGCCGCGTTGGGCTTGTCGAGATCCGTTCCGGCGGGCACCCAGTTCGGTCGCCGCATCACGGCACCCCTTCCGCAAGGGAAAAAGACAACAGGCCATAAAGATCTTCCTATCATCCGATCTTCTTTGCAAGTGGAGTCTTCCGCTTCGGCGCGTCGCACCCGCACCACCCGGCACCGCCAAGGGGCCGCACCCGGCACGGCGCGCGACCGGGCCCCGGCGCGTACCCGGCGCGCGGCGCCCACCGGACGGACAATGGGGTGCAATGGCCGGACGCATCGAGGACTACGCCCTCATCGGTGACCTCCAGACCGCCGCCCTGGTGGGCAGGGACGGTTCGGTCGACTGGCTCTGCCTGCCCCGGTTCGACTCCCCCGCCTGCTTCGCCGGACTCCTCGGCGACGCCCGGCACGGCGCCTGGCGGCTCGCCCCGACGGCCGGCGGCACCTGCACCGCCCGCCGCTACCGCCCGGACAGCCTGGTCCTGGAGACCGACTGGGAGACACCCCAAGGAGCGGTACGGGTCACCGACTTCATGCCGCACCGGGACCGCGTCCCCCAGCTGATCCGGATCGTCGAGGGCCTGCGCGGCAGCGTCCCGGTCCGCGCCGAACTGCGGCTGCGCTTCAACCACGGCCGGGTCGCCCCCTGGGTCCGGCGCACCGAACGCCACCGGGTCGCCGTCGCCGGCCCCGACTCCGCCTGGCTCCGGGTCCCGCCCGGGGTGCACACCTTCGGCCAGGACGGCGCCACCCTCTCGGAGTTCACCGTACGGGCCGGCGAACAGGTGCCGTTCGTCCTCACCTGGCAACCCTCCCACCAGCACATCCCACCCCGCACCGACCCCGCACAGTTACTGGAGCGGACCGTCGCCGGCTGGCACGACTGGGCGGCCAGCTGCCGCTACACCGGCGAGTGGCGGGACGCCGTCCTGCGCTCCCTGATCACCCTCAAGGCCCTCGCCTACGAACCCACCGGCGGCATCGTCGCCGCCCCCACCGCGTCCCTGCCCGAACAGATCGGCGGCGAACGCAACTGGGACTACCGCTTCTGCTGGCTGCGGGACTCCAGCATGACCCTGGCCGCCCTGCTGCGCAGCGGGTTCCGCGAGGAGGCCGCCGCCTGGCGCAAGTGGCTGCTGCGGGCCATCGCCGGCGACCCCGGCGACCTGCAGACGGTGTACGGCGTGGCCGGCGAGCGCGGCCTGCCCGAGACGGTCGCCGGCTGGCTCCCCGGCTACCGGGGCTCCACCCCGGTCCGGTTCGGCAACGCCGCCGTGCACCAGCTCCAACTCGACGTCTACGGCGAGGTGGTGGACACCCTGCACCTCGCCCTGCTGGCCGGGATCCCGATGGAACGGCAGGTCTGGAGCCTGCTGAGGAGCCTGATGAGCTACCTGGAACAGCACTGGAGCGAACCGGACGAGGGACTCTGGGAGGTCCGGCGCGGCCGGCGCCACTTCGTCCACTCCAAGGTGATGTCCTGGGTCGCCGCCGACCGCGCCGTCCGGATGGCCGAGAGCACCGGACTGCCCGCCCCCGTCGACCGCTGGCGCGCCATGCGCGACAAGATCCACGCCGACGTCTGCGCCAACGGCTACCACCGGGGCCGCGGCGTCTTCGTCCAGCACTACGGCGGCACCGACCTGGACGCCGCCACCCTGTTCATCGTCAAGACCGGCTTCCTCCCGCCGGACGACCGCCGGGTGATCCGCACCGTGGAAGCCGTCCGCAGCGAACTGGACCACGGCGGCTTCGTCCGCCGCTACTCCACCGGCCCCGACGCCGACGGCATGCCCGGCACCGAAGGCGCATTCCTGGCCTGCTCGTTCTGGCTCGCCGACGCCCTGGCCGCGATCGGCCGCCGGGACGAGGCCCGCGAACTGTTCGCCCGGGTGGTCGCCCTCGGCAACGACCTCGGGCTGCTCTCCGAACAGTGGGACCCGCTGGAGAAGCTCCAACTCGGCAACACCCCCCAGGCGTTCACCCATGTCGCGCTCGTCAACTCGGCCTTCGTGCTGTCCGGCGCCTGACCGGGCACACTGGACCTCCGCCACCGGCCCGACGGCCCGGCCCGCACCCCCAGCCCGGAGGCCCGGATGACCACCCGCCCCCGCATCGACGACCACCAGCGCCGCACCCGGCTCGCCGTACGCCAACTCCTGGCACCCGCGCACCGCGCCGCCACCCCGGAACAGGTCGCGGACGCCGTGGTCGCCCTGCACGCCACCGACCCGGCCACCGTCTTCCTCTCGACCGCCGCCCGCCTCGGCCCGGCGCAGGGCCCCGGCCGGACCGCACCCGACCCCGTCCCACCACTCGAACGCGCACTGTACGAGGACGGCACGCTGGTGCGGATGCACGGCATGCGGCACACCCTGTTCGTGGTCCCGGCCGCCCTCGCCCCCGTCGTGCAGGCGTCCACCACCAGCAAGGTCGCCGAGCGCGAACGGCGCGGCTTCACCGCCTTCGCCGCCGAGGGCGGCTTCGACCAGGACTGGCTCACCGACGTCGAACACGAGGCCCTGGCCGCACTGGACCGCGCCGGCGAGGCGACCGGCGCCCAACTCGGCTCCCTGGTACCGAGGATGCGCGAGGAGATCGCGGTCGCCGTCGGCAAGCCGTACCAGGCCGTCCAGACCATCGGCACCCGGATGCTGCGGGTGCTCGGCATGGAGGGATCGATCATCCGCCGCCGCCCGGTCGGGAGTTGGACCAGCGGCCAGCACCGGTGGGCGACCCACCGGCCCTACCCGCAGCAGCCGGCCGCCGCCGCCCAGCGCGACCTCACCGCCCGCTGGCTCGCCGCCTACGGCCCCGCCACCGCGGAGGACCTGCGCTGGTGGACCGGCTGGGGACTACGGGAGGTCCGCACGGCACTCACCGGCTGCGGAGCCGTCCCCGTCGACCTCTCGGACGGCGAAGGCTTCGCCCTGCCCGACGACCTCGAGCCGGTCCCCGACCCCGAACCCTGGGTGGCGCTGCTCCCCGCGCTCGACCCCGCGCCGATGGGCACCCGGTACCGCCACTGGTTCCTGCCCGACGAGCACCGGGCCGAACTCTTCGACCGCTCCGGCAACATCGGCCCCACGGTGTGGTGGAACGGCCGCATCGTCGGCGGCTGGGCCCAGCGCGCGGACGGCGAGATCGCCTGGCAACTGCTCGGCCCCGTCGACCGGGCGGCCCGCGACGCCCTGGAGGCGGAGGCGGAACGGCTGCGCGGCTGGATCGGCGACACCCGGGTCACCCCGCGCTTCCGGACCCCGTTGGAGCGGCGGCTGTCCGCGTAGGGGGCTGTCCTGTAGGCGCTGCGCCGGGCGGACGGCCCGGGCCCGGCCCCGCGCGGTGCGGGGCCGGGCCCGGGTCAGGAGGCTGTCGGTCGAGTCAGCCGGCGGTGCAGGTGAGGGTCGGGGACGGGTTGGCCCCGGAGTATCCGGCGCCGAAGCCGAAGCCGGCCGAGGCGCCCGGGGCGAGGCCGCCGTTGTACGGGGCGTTGACCACGGTGACCGCCGTACCGGACTGGGCCAGGCCGCCGTTCCACAGATTGGTGATCTGCTGGTTGCCGCCCCAGGTCCAGCTCACCTTCCAGGAAGTGGTGGGCGCAGTACCGGTGTTGGTGACCGTGACCGCCCCGTTGAAGCCGCTCCCCCAGTCGCTGCTGACGCTGTACGCGGCGGTGCAGCCCGCGCCTCCCCCGCCGTCTCCCGCGGTGGTCACCGTCAGCGCGGCCGAGACCGCCGACGCGTTGCCCGCCGCGTCCCGGGCCCGGACGGTGTAGCTGTAGGCCGTCGAGGCGCTCAGCCCGCTGTCGGCGTAGGCCGGGGCGGACGTCGAACCGACCAGCACGCCGCCGCGGTAGACGTCGTAGCCGGTCACCGCCGTGTTGTCGGTGGACGCCGTCCACGCCAGCGAGACCGCGGAGGCACTGACCGAGGTCGAGCGCAGCCCGGTCGGCACGCTCGGCGCGCTGGTGTCCCCGCCGCCACCGCCGAGGGGCGGGTACGCGTTCCGCAGCAGTTCCTGGAACTGGGCGGAGAACCAGTGCCCCGCCAGCGGGGCGTTCGGCAGCGCGCCCGACATGTGGTTCCCGTTGCGGGCGTTGCCGGTGTAGGTCGGGTCGCACATCCGGTCGAAGCCCTTGCCCTCGTCGTTGGCGACCGCGGAGCTGGCGCCGTCGGACTCGCCCGGCGGTTTCACCCACACGTACGCGTCGACGCCGGGCTGCGGCGCTGCCGTGGGACGCTCTCCGAGGCCCGCACCGGACTGGTTGCACCAGTTGCCGGTCTGCAGCCGCCGGTCGATCCGCCCGCCGTCCACGTAGGCGTCCACGCCGGTCGTCGGCCCGGGCCCGGCCGGGCGGGCGGCGCCGCCCCAGCCGTTGCGGGAGGTGTCGATCAGCATGCCGACACCCGGGTCGAACCCGGCCGCGACCGCCCGCTGCCGGAACGCCTGGGCGTAGGAGAGCTCGTCGACGTAGCGGTTCCAGTCCACCCACTTGCTCTGCCGCACCGAGGTGCCGTTCACGGCGTCGTCCACGGTGAAGTTCGGCTCCTTGAGCGCCGAGTAGTTGGCCGTGTTGACCACGAAGCCCTGCACGTCCGCGACCGTGCTGCCGGCCGCCGTGGCCGCCTGGTGCAGTATCTGAACGGCCGGGTCGAGGTTGGAGTCCCAGCCCAGCCAGCCGTGGTGGCCGGCGTCGATGTAGTTGTAGACGTTGGGCACGGCGCCGAGTTTGGCGAGCGCGTAGCCGACGCCGTTGACGTAGTTCCCGTTCGCCTTCATCGTGTCGCACTGCGGCGTCGCGGTCGCCGTGCCACCGGCGTTGGTGACCAGGTTGGGCAGAGAGTCGATCTCGATGGTGTTGACGATCCGCAGCCCGGCGTAGGCGGGATCGGCCAGGATGGCGGCGATCGGATCGATGAACTCGCTCTTGTAGCGCGGCAGTTCCGTCGGACCGAGCTCCCCGTTCGAGGCCAGCGCCGCGCAGTCCCGGCCGGGCAGGTCGTAGATCACCAACTGGACCACGAACGGCCGGCCCGCGGCCTGCGTCACCGCCGCGTCCAGGTGGGCCCGCAGGCCCATCGCACCGGAGGCGCCCTGGACGGCGGCGATCCGGTCCAGCCAGACCGCGGTCGGCTGGCCGGCCACGGCACTGCCACCGGGCTCGGCCGCCGCACGGGCGGACCACTCCGGGTTCACATAGACACCCGCCCCGGCGTACGGGTTGTCGACCCGGGCGGCGGACAGGGACTGGGCTCGGGCGGGCTGGGGGGAGGACGCGGCCGCAGCCGGGGCGGCGCTCGGCGCGACACCGGCGACCGTCAGCGCCGCGACGGCGGCCACGGCCCGGATTCCGGGCAGGAGACGAGGTTGCACTTGCGGATCCTTTCGGGTGGGGGTGGATCCCGACGTGCTGGTGTTGGTGGTGGGGGGGGGTGCCCGAGACGGGTACACGATTGTGGGAGCGCTCCCATATGGCCGAGATCTGCAGCCTCGCGCACTCGGGCGCTACGGGGGAAAGGGGTGCACCAGGGGCCGGGAGGGGCCAACTCCCACTGCCGGGCTGGTCCTGAGCTCATGGATTATCAAGCCATGCACGCTGTCAATCGTCAAGCGGTGCAGCAGAGTTCAGAAGATGAAGTCAGCGGACGCGACCCGTGGCGGAGTGGGAGCGCTCCCTCAGGGAGGGCCGGCGCATGACGGGCGCCGATCAGGGCTCGCCGATCAGGGCGCGCCGGGCTCCGGCCTGATGCCGTACTCCGCGATCCAGCGGGAGCCGAGCAGGACGATGTCCGCCGTCTCCACCGGACGGCCCGTGGAACGGTCGTAGTGGGTGCGCTCGACGGCCAGCACCACGGCACCCGGCTGGACGGCGAGCCGCTGCGCCTCCTGCCGGGTCGCCTGACGGGCACTCACCCGCTCGACCGGCAGGCCGACCTCGATGCCGATGACGGCCATCCGGTCGGCGACACCGATACCGCCGTGCGGCCCGGCCTCGGGGAGGACGATCAGGCTGTTGCCGGTCACGGCCATCGGCTCCCAGGAGTCCGTCAGCTGGACCGGCACCCCGTCGGCCAGGTGCACGTACGCGGTGTGCACCACCGGCTCACCGGCCGCGATGCCGAGCCGCTCGGCGACCACCGCGTCCGCCCTCGCCGTCGCGGACTCGGAACGGCGGGAGGCGTCCATCCCCTGCTCCACCAGCATCACTCGAACGGGTGATCCCTGACCGGGACGTACGCGCTGATGCCGCACCAGAACCTGCGGCGCCTCCTGCGACTGGACGAAGTAGCCCGCACCGGGCCGCGCGACGACCAGGTTCTCCTCGATCAGAATCCCGTAGGCGCGCTGCGCAACGCCTCCCGAGTAGCCGAACTCCTCGGCCAGTTCGCTGATCGAGGGCAGGCGCTCGCCCGCGACGACGCCGCCGTCCAGGATCCGGGCGCGCAGCTCGTCCGCGATGCGGAGGTACGGCGGGGTGTCCGTCACGGCGTCCTCTCTACTGCATCGGTGTGGCCTGGATGACACGGTAGCGCGAGTCGGGATACTCTATCGATACGGTTCAACCGTACCTATAGGGGAGATCGGTGCAGATCAGTGTGCGCGCGGCCGCTCTTCGGAGCGCCATCGAGCAGGCCACCGGCGAGCTGGCCCACGCGCACCCGACCGCCACCGGCCTGCGGATAACCGCATCGGTCCCCACCGACTGCGGCCCGGAACGCTGGGCCGACATCCTCAAGGCCATCACGGTGGCCGAACGCTGGGGCGCGACCGACGCCGCAGGACTGACCCAGATCTGGGCCGAGATCCAGGAGGATCCGTGAGCAGCACCCAACTCCGCCCGCCCCCGACGGCCGTGCGACCGGGCATCCGACCGGACCTCACACCGTGACGGCACCGCGCTGGGAGCCCGACCGCTACCTGGTGGACCGCCTGCCGCCCGACGCCGCCGGCCGGCTGATGTGGGGCATCCGCGACCTTCACGACGGCGGTGCCTGGGTGGAGACCGGCGGCGAACTCGAGCGGTACCCGCTGCGGAGCAGCGCCCAGCAGTGGATCCGCGCCCGCCGTTACGTGGACGAGGGGCGGCCCCGCGGCTCAGGAGAATGCCGCGGCCAGGGAGGCCGCCGCGATGGAAGGGAGTGACATGCCCGAGGAGACGACCAGCACAGCCGGTGCGACGGGCCCGGCAGCCGCCGCCCGTACGGCCGCAGCGACCACCGCTGCCGTGGGGGAGGCCCCCGTCCTGCTGACCATGGGGTACTGCGTGGACTGCGGGGACTACGTTCTGGGGCGGCCCGTCCGTCCCATCAACGACCGGGCCGAGGCCGTCGACCAGCATCGCGACTGTCCGAGGCCCATCCCGCCGAACCGCCGCCCACCGACCGGTCCGCGGCCGGTCAGCCGCCCGCCGGGGCGCCGCGCACGGAAGCGGGCCGAGCCGGCCACGGCCTCGGACCGGCGCGCCACGGGCCACTGCACCCAGGGGTCAACTCCCCAGGACCGGGAGCCCGTTCAGGACGGGAACAGCCAGCGGCGCAGCAGACGGGTGACCGCCGGCAACGCGAGGTAGGTCATCAGCGCACTGATCACCGGCGCCATCAGCAGGGTACGGGCGACCACCGGCAGGCCCGAAAGGTGCGGTGTCAGCACCAGGTTGGCCGTGACGGTGAGCGGGGCGATGGCCACGGTGGAGGCCACCATCATCTTCCAGCGGGCGGGCGGCTTGCGCCGCGCGCCCACCGAGGTGGTGGCGAACCAGCCCTCCATGCCGTGAAGTTCACGACGCGCGACCTCCACATGGTGACCGTCCGCCCGGGCGAAGCATGCCGCCCGGGCCGGGGAGGCCTGCCAGTCGGCGAACGCCGCGGCGTCGCGGAAGTGCAGCAACAGATGCCAGGGGTCCTCGGACCCGGCCGGACGGAGCAGTCCGGTCCCCAGGTTGCCCGGATGGTCGGCCGCAGCCGCGAGAATGCCCCGCGCCCACCCCTCGAAGGCCTCCTCGAACCCGGGATCGACCCGCCGGGCCACGAACAGCGTGACCTCCTCACCGGCGGCCGCCCGCCCGCCGCCCGCGCCCGCTCCGATGCCGTTCAGGCCCTCCGTCGTGGTCATTCGTGCCTCGTTCCTCTCCGGCGGCGGGCGGTCCACTGCCCCGTTCCAGGTGGGCCCGCCCTGGCGCGCAGGGTACGCGGGCGGGCCGGGCCCGTGTCGCGGCCGTCCACGGATCGGAGAGGCCGGGTACGCACGGGTTCGCACGGGGGCGCGGCGCGGTACACAGGTGCGGCACGCGGGCGCGGCGGGCGCGTACGGTCCGGGCCGAGTGTGCCCCGGTACCGTGGGCGCGGGCCGGCGTGCCCAGGCGAGACCGGGAGGAGCAGCCGTGTTCGAGGCGTTCGACCGCACCGGGACGGGCAGCAGCAAGTGGGCCCGGGCCGGAGCCGGGCGGATCGCGCTGGGCCTGGCGGACATGGACCTGCCCGGCCCGCCCGCGATCGGTGCGGCGCTGGCCGCCAGAGCCGGGCACCGCGCGTTCGGGTACACGGTGTGCGATCCGGATGGCCGGCAGCTGGTGGCCGAGTGGTACCGCCGCCGTCACGGGGTCGTGGTCGATCCGGACTGGGTGATGCTGCTGCCCTTCGGGCCCCGGACGGCTGTACGGCTGCTGCTGGAGGCCGCGGAGCCGCGGGGGCCGGTGGTGTTCGGCACCCCGGAGTGGGGCGGGTTCGGTCCGGTCTGCCGGGCGGCCGGACTGCCGTACCGCGAGGTGCCGTTGGCCCGGGACGAGGACGGCTACCGCCTGCCGGTGGAGGAGTTCGCCGATCTGCGGCCGGGCGTGGTGATGGTGAGCAGCCCGCACAATCCGTCGGGTCGGCCGTGGCGGGCCCGGGAGATCCGCGCTCTCGCCGAACTCGCCGAGGAGTCCGGCGGGTTGCTGCTGTCGGACGAGGTCCACGGCGATCTGGTGCACCCCGACGCGGACGCCCGGCACCCGGTCGCGGTGGCCCTCCCGGGTACGGGAAGCGACGGCGGCGCGGTGCGGCACACCGTCACCCTCAACTCGGTCGGCAAGACGTTCAACACCTCCGGCATCCCGAGCTGCTTCGCGCTGGTGCCGGCCGCCGCGCTGCGCGAGCGGCTGACGGCGGTGATGGCCGGGCACGGGTTCTGGGAGGGCGGCCTGTTGGAACAACTGGTCCAGCGAGCCGCGTTCAGCGAGGGCGGGCCGTGGCTGGACGGGCTGCTCGCCCACCTCGCCGTGGCCCGCGATCTGGCGGTGGAGGCCCTCGGCGACGCGGTGGCGGCCCGGCCGCAGGCCTCGTACCTGCTGTGGCTGGACGCCGCCGCCGTGGCCCGGAAGGCCGGGCTGCCCGGTCTTCCGGGAGAACACGCCAGGGCAGCGATCCTCACCGAACGTGACGTCGAACTGGCGGACGGATCCGGCTTCGGCCCGGGCGGCCACGGCTTCCTCCGGCTCAACTATGCGCTCCCGCTGGCCCGTCTACGTGCCGCACTCACCCATCTGACCTGCGAAAACGGACTCTGAGCGGCGGCGAGGTTTGCCCCGTTGCAGACTGAGCAGGAACAACCGGGCCGCATACCGCGAACCGAGGATGGTGAGTCCGGTGATACCTGTACGCCCCTACCCGGCAACAGCACAGCAAGAAACGCCACCCAGCGTGACCCCGCTGACCGAAGCCTCGGCCGAGGAACACCTCGCCGGGATCTGCTTCAAAATCGGGCCGCCCCGGCTGATCGGGGTCGAGACCGAGTGGTTCGTCCATGACTCCCGATGTCCGGACATCCCGGTCGACCCGGCCCGCGCGGCCGCCGCAGTGGCGGCGCTGCCCGACCACCCCGACGGCCCGCTGCTTCCCGCGGGCGCCACCCTCACGCACGAACCCGGCGGCCAGGTCGAGCTCAGCTCCCTCCCCGCCGAGGACCCCGGCAGATGCGCCGTCGATCTGCGCCGCGACCAGGCGGCCCTGCGGGCGGCGTACGCCACCCAGGGGCTGTGCCTCACCGGCAGCGGTACCGACCCGCTGGCCCGCGAGCGCCGGATGCAGCTCACCCACCCCCGGTACGTGGCGATGGAGAAGTACTTCGACCGGGCCGGGCCGTGGGGCCGGATCATGATGTGCGGCACTGCATCCGTGCAGGTAAGCGTCGACGCGGGCACCGAGCGCGGGGCGCAGTCGCTGGCGGAGCGCTGGCGGCTGGTGCACCTGCTGGGGCCGGTGCTGGTCGCGGCGTTCGCCAACTCGCCGCTGCTGGACGGCCGGCCGACCGGCTACCGCTCCACCCGGCAGATGGTGTGGTCGCGGATGGACCCGAGCCGCACCTTGGCCCCGCCGCCCGGCGGCGACCCGCGGGAGGCGTGGGCCCGGTACGTGCTGGATGCCAAGGTGCTGTGCGTCCAGCGCCCGGACGGCCAGCCGTGGACGGCGCCCACCGGGCTGACCTTCCGGGACTGGCTGCGTGGCGCGGGCGACCGACCCGCCACCCTGGCCGACCTGGACTACCACCGCACGACGCTCTTCCCGCCGGTCCGGCCACGCGGCCACCTGGAGCTGCGGATGCTCGACGCGCAGCCCGGCGACGGCTGGCTGACGCCGCTGGCGCTGGTGAGTGCGCTGCTGGACGACCCGGTGGCGGCCGACGCGGCGTTCGCGGCGTTGGAGCGGCTGTACTCGGTGGACGGCGCGAGCGTTCACGCGAACGTGAGTGGTGGCGCGAGCGTGAGCGGTCACGCAAGCGTGAACGGCAGCGCGAGCGCGAACGGTGGCGTGGGTGCGAACGGCAGCGCGCGCGTGAACGGTAGCGGCGGCGTGAATGGTGGCGGCGGCGCAAATGGCGGCGCGGGTGCGAACGGTCGCGCTGACGTGAACGATCGCATGACCGAAAACGTGAACGGTGGCCGGAGCGCGAACGCTCACCACACCGTGAACGGCCGCAGCCCCGCGAACGCTCACGCTTACGTGAACGGTCGCACCCGCGCGAATGTGGACTTCACCGTGAACGCCCCGCGCAACGCCCTGTGGCAGCGCGCGGCGGTGCTGGGGATGTCCGACCCCGAGCTGCGGCGCGCCGCTCTCGCCTGCTTCGGCGCCGCCGAACAGGCGCTCGGCCGCGCTGACCGCCCCGCGGGCGCACAGGCCGCAGAGGGCGCCGACCTGCTGCGCGAGAGGCTCACCGCCTTCGCCGAGCGTTACCCGGCGCGCGGCCGCTGCCCCGCCGACGACCAGCTGGACACCCTGCGAGCGGGCGCCCGCCCCGTACCCGAGGAGGCCGCACCGTGCTGAACACCGACCGGCCCGAGCCGACCCCCGGCACCGCCGCACACCCCGGCACCGCCACACCACCCGCTACACCGGGCCCTGCTGCACCGGGCCCCGCCGCATCCGGACCCCCCGCACCCGGAACCCCCGCCCCCGGAACCGCCGCGCTGCGGGAGCTGATCGCCGGTGAGCTGATCGCCGCGCGCGAGCGCACCGCGCGGCTGACGGACTGCGTCGAGGACCACGACCTGACCGCCCAGCACTCGCCGCTCATGTCGCCGCTGGTCTGGGACCTGGCCCACATCGGGAACCAGGAGGAGTTGTGGCTGCTGCGGAACGTCGCCGGCCGCGACCCGATGCATCCGGAGATCGACCCGCTGTACGACGCGTTCGAGCACCCGCGCTCCGAACGCCCCACCCTGCCGCTGCTTCCGCCCGCCGAGGCCCGCGCCTACGCGCACGAGGTCCGCGGCCGGGTGCTCGACCTGCTGGAGGCCAGCCCGTTGGAGGGCACCCGGTTGCTCACGGACGGGTTCGCGTTCGGGCTGATCGCGCAGCACGAGCAGCAGCACGACGAGACGATGTTGATCACCCACCAGCTGCGGCGCGGCCCCGTCGCGCTGACCTCTCCCCCGCCGCCCGCCCCCGTGGGTGCCGACCGGTTGCCGCCCGAGGTCCTGGTGCCGGCCGGGCCGTTCACCATGGGGACCGACACCGAGCCGTGGGCGCTGGACAACGAACGCCCGGCGCACCAGGTGGAGTTGCCCGCCTTCCGGCTGGACACCACGCCGGTGAGCAACGCCGCCTACCAGCGGTTCATCGCGGACGGCGGCTACGACGAGCCCCGCTGGTGGACCCCCGAGGGCTGGAAGCACCGCCTGCAGGCCGGGCTGGTGGCGCCGCTGTTCTGGACCGAGGAGGGCGGCCAGTGGCTGCGCCGCCGGTTCGGCGCGGTGGAGCCGGTGCCGCCGCAGGAGCCGGTGCTGCACGTCAGCTGGTACGAGGCGGACGCGTACGCGCGGTGGGCCGGGCGCAGGCTGCCGACCGAGGCGGAGTGGGAGAAGGCGGCCAGGTTCGACCCGGTGAGCGGCCGCTCCCGGCGCTTCCCCTGGGGTGACGCCTCCCCCGGTCCCGAGCACGCCAACCTCGGCCAGCGGCACCTCCAGCCCGCCCCGGTGGGCAGCTACCCCGACGGCGGTTCCGCCCACGGCGCCCGGCAGTTGATCGGTGACGTGTGGGAGTGGACGGCCAGTGACTTCCTGCCGTACCCGGGCTTCCGGGCCTGGCCGTACCGGGAGTACTCGGAGGTGTTCTTCGGGCCGGAGTACAAGGTGCTGCGCGGCGGTTCGTTCGCGGTGGCGCCGGTCGCCTGCCGTGGCACCTTCCGCAACTGGGACTATCCGATCCGCCGCCAGATCTTCTCCGGTTTCCGTACCGCCTGTTCGGTGGAGGGCGACTGATGTGCCGCCATCTCGCCTATCTGGGGCCGGCGGTGCCGATCCGGGAGCTGGTGGTGGCGCCGCCGTTCGGGCTGTACCACCAGTCCTGGGCGCCCCGGTCGCAGCGGTACGGCACGGTGAACGTGGACGGCTTCGGGGTCGGCTGGTACGCGGACGGCGACGAGGTCCCCGCCCGGTACCGGCGGACCGGGCCGATCTGGGCCGACCGGTCCTTCGAGGACCTGGCCCGGGTGGTCCGCACCCGGGCGCTGCTGGCCGCCGTCCGCTCGGCCACGCCGGGGTGCGCGGCCGGGGAGGAGGCGGCGGCGCCGTTCGCGGCGGGGCGCTGGCTGTTCAGCCACAACGGCGCGCTGCCCGGCTGGCCCGAGCGGTACGACAAGGCCGCCGCCGCGCTGCCGCCCGCGGAGCTGCTGGCTCTGGAGGCCCGCAGCGACTCGGCGCTGGTGTGGGCGCTGGTGCTGCACCGGCTGCGGGCCGGGGCACCGCCAGGTGAGGCGCTGGCCGGGACGGTACGGGCGCTGGCCGGGTACGGACCCGATGCCCGGCTCAATCTGCTGCTGACGGACGGGACTTCGATCGCCGCCACGGCCTGGGGGGACACGCTGTTCCACCGCACCGGGCGGCCCGGGGAGGGCGTGCTGGTCGCCTCCGAGCCGGGCGACGACGGTCCGGGCTGGACGGCGGTACCCGACCACTCCCTGCTGACGGCCGACTCCTCGGGGGTCAACGTGCTGCCGATCCAGCCGGGTTGACGGCGCGCCCGCCTCACGGACCAGGTGACCACGACGCGACGGGACGGCCCCCGCGGCCGTCCCGGTACGAAGCGGATGACGAGTGTTGAGACGAGTGTTGAGACGACTTTCGAGAGGACGAACAGCCGTGAGCTCCTACCACCTGACCCGGCTCCTGCCCGCCGATCACTTCAGCCACGCGCTACGCCACGACGTGCAGCACGGTCTGACCGCGAGCCCCAAGACCCTGCCGCCGAAGTGGTTCTACGACGCCCGGGGCAGCGACCTGTTCGAGGAGATCACCCGGCTGCCGGAGTACTACCCGACCCGGGCGGAGCGGGAGATCCTGACCAGCCGGGCCCGTGAGATCGCCGCGATCACCCGGGCCAGGACGCTGGTGGAGCTGGGGTCCGGCTCGTCGGAGAAGACCCGGCTGCTGCTGGACGCCTTGCAGGAGCTCGGCACGCTGGAGACGTACGTGCCGGTGGACGTCAGCGAGAGCGCGCTGGACGCCGCCGGGCGCGGGCTGACCCGCGAGTACCCGGGGCTGGCGGTGCGGGCCGTGCTGTCGGACTTCACGCACGGGCTGGGCATGCCGGCCGGTGAGGGGCCGAAGCTGCTGGCGTTCCTCGGCGGGACGCTGGGGAACCTGCTGCCGCAGGAGCGGGCCGAGTTCCTGGCCGGGCTGCGCCGGCTGCTCAAGCCGGGTGACGCGCTGCTGCTGGGTACCGACCTGGTGAAGGATCCCGGGGTGCTGGTCGCGGCGTACGACGACGCCGCGGGCGTGACGGCGGAGTTCAACAAGAACGTGCTGTCCGTGCTGGACCGGGAGCTGGACGCGGACTTCGACCCGGACCTGTTCGAGCACGTGGCGGTCTGGGACCCGAAGCAGGAGTGGATCGAGATGCGGCTGCGGTCGACCCGGGCCCAGACGGTCAAGATCCGGGCGCTCGATCTGCCGGTGCACTTCGAGGAGGGCGAGGAACTGAGGACCGAGGTGTCCGCGAAGTTCCGCCGCACCAGGATCGCGGACGAGCTGACGGCGGCCGGGCTGCGGCTGGCCGAGTGGTGGACCGATGAGCAGGGCCGGTTCGGGCTGTCGCTGGCGGTGCCGAGCTGACGCGAGTAGCTCGACCCCGATGGCATCCGTTCATTATTTGAACGGATGCCATCGGTCATTGACCGGACAAATCGGGATCCTGAGTGCATGACTTGAATGATTGCGGCTACGCTCTCGGGCGGAAAGCTCAATGTTGAGTACTCGGGAGTCGAATCGTGAGCGCCCTACCCACGGCTGTGCAGCCGGAGACCCGGTCGGCCGACCGGCTCGGCTTCGTCGTCTTCATCACGGCGGCCGCCGCCCTCGGCGGCTTCCTGTTCGGCTATGACAGCTCGGTGATCAACGGTGCCGTCTCCGGCATCCAGGGCCGGTTCGCCGTCGGGGACGGCGTGACCGGGCTGATCGTCTCCTCGGCCCTGCTCGGGTCGGCGGTGGGCGCGGCGCTGGCCGGGCGGTTCGCCGACCGGTACGGCCGGATCCGGGTGATGAAGGTGTCGGCCGTGTTGTTCGGGGTGAGCGCGGTCGGCTCGATGCTGCCCTTCGCCGCCTGGGACCTGGCCTGCTGGCGGGTGCTGGGCGGCGCGGCGATCGGTATCGCCTCGGTGATCGCGCCGACCTACATCGCCGAGGTCGCACCGACCCGCTACCGCGGCCGGCTGGCCTCGTTCCAGCAGGCGGCGATCGTCCTCGGCATCGCCGTCTCCCAGCTGGTCAACTGGCTGCTCGCCCGGGCCGCCGACGGCGACACCCGCGGGCAGCTGCTGGGCCTGGAGGCCTGGCAGTGGATGCTCGGCATCTGCGTGGTGCCGGCCGTCGTCTACTTCGTGATGGCCGCGCTGATCCCGGAGTCCCCGCGGTTCCTGATCGCAGCCGGGCGCACCGAGCAGGCCCGTTCGGTGCTCCGCGAGATCGAGGGCGACGCGGCCGACACCGACGCCCGGATCGAGGAGATCCGCACGCTGATCGCCTCCGACCACCAGCCGCGCATGCGGGACCTGCTCGGCGGGCGGTTCGGCCTGCTGCCGGTCGTCTGGGCCGGTATCGGCCTGTCGGTGTTCCAGCAGCTGGTGGGCATCAACGTGATCTTCTACTACTCGTCGATCCTCTGGCAGTCGGTCGGCGTGGACCAGAGCAGCTCGCTGCTGATCAGCTTCTCCAGCTCGGTCATCAACATCGTCGGCACCGTGGTCGCGATCCTGCTGGTCGACCGGATCGGCCGCAAGCCGCTGGCGCTGATCGGTTCGGCCGGCATGGCGCTCTCGCTGGCGACCGCCGCCTGGGCGTTCAGCTACGCCACCGGCAGCGGGGACGAGGTCTCGGTCCCCGATCTGCAGGGCACGGTGGCGCTGGTGGCGGCCAACGCGTTCGTGCTGTTCTTCGCGATGTCCTGGGGTGTGGTGGTCTGGGTGATGCTGGGCGAGATGTTCCCGAACCGGATCCGGGCGGCCGCCCTGTCGCTCGCCGCCTCCGTCCAGTGGGTCGCCAACTGGGCGATCACGGTGAGCTTCCCGTCGCTGTCCCGGTGGAACCTGTCGGCCACGTACGCGATCTATGCGGCGTTCGCGCTGGGTTCGGCCTTCTTCGTGGCCCGGTACGTGAAGGAGACCAAGGGCGTCCGGCTGGAGGACATGGGCTGACCCGGGCCGACTGCCTGGCCGGCCCACGGCGCAAGGCCGCGGGGGCGTCCACCGGACAGCTGTCCGGGCGGGCGCCCCTCGGCGTCGCACCATAGCGCCGTCACGATCGGCGCGGGGCCCGAATCGTCCTCTCGCTGCGGGCGGGAACGCGCATCCGGTAGCCATGGGGGCAGGAGGGATGTGCTCTTGATCTTCAGTCGGTTTCGTCCTCGCAAGCCCGGCCAGGCGGGCGTCTGCCCCTACGCCCACCCCGGGCACGGCGCACCGGCCGGGTACGGCAGCCACCTCGGCCAGGAGCCGCGTCCCGTACCGGACTCCGAGGGCCCGGGCCCGTCCGGACCGGCCGTGCGGCGTCCCGGGACCGCGTCGGGCGCGTACGACCCGCAGGCCGTACGGGCCGAGCCGGCCGCACAGGCCGAGGCGTTCATCCGGCAGTTCCACCACGAGCGGCCCGGCGCCGTCGGCCCCGGCCCGAGGATCCGTCAGGTGCTGGACGAGATCGACCGCACCGGGAGCTACACCCACACCGCCGAGGAGCTGGCGTTCGGGGCCCGGGTCGCCTGGCGGAACTCGGCCCGCTGCATCGGGCGGCTCTACTGGCGCAGCCTGGTGGTCCGCGACCTGCGGCACGTCACCGCGCCGGACGAGATGGCCGAGCAGTGCTTCGAGCACCTGCGGGCGGCCGCCAACGGCGGGCGGATCCGTCCGGTGATCTCCGTCTTCGCGCCCGACCGGCCGGACCGCCCGGCGCCGCGGATCCTCAACCAGCAGCTGGTGCGCTACGCGGGCCACCGGCTCCCCGACGGCGGACTGCTCGGCGATCCGGCCGGCACCGAACCGGCCGACCTGGCCCTGCGGTTGGGGTGGAAGGGCGGCGAGGGCCGGTTCGACGTGCTGCCGTTGCTGATCCAGCAGGGTCCGGCCGACGCACCGCACTGGTACGAGCTGCCCGACGACGCCGTGTCGGAGGTGCGGCTGAGCCACCCCGAGCACGGCTGGTTCGCCGAACTCGGCCTGCGGTGGTACACGGTGCCGGCGATCAGCGACATGGCACTCGAGATCGGCGGGGTCAGCTACCCGGCCGCCCCCTTCAACGGCTGGTACATGGGCACGGAGATCGGCGCCCGCAACCTCGCCGACGCCGACCGGTACGACATGCTGGCGACGGTCGCCGAGCGGCTCGGCCTCGACACCACCAACGAGCGGACGCTCTGGCGGGACCGGGCGCTGGTCGAACTCAACCTGGCGGTGCTGCACTCCTTCCAGGAGGCCGGCGTGACCATCGCCGACCACCACACCGAGTCGGTGCGCTTCCTCAAGCACATCGCCCAGGAGCAGCGGCTCGGCCGTCCGACCCCGGCGGACTGGAGCTGGATCGTGCCACCCGTCTCTGGCGGCCTCACGCCGGTGTACCACCGCTACTACGACCCGGTGGACCCGGACCAGCGGCCGGCCTTCGTCACCCGGTCCCCCTGGTAGGTCCGGCGGGCACGGCGGCGGGCGGAGCCACGGGCACGGCTGCCGGCACGGCCGGTAATGCGCTGGACCGGTGACCGGCGGGCCCGGACAATGCCCGGGTGGCTGAGACGGCGGGGCGCACCGTGAAGGTGCTGGTGACCTGGCGGGGCGAGCGGCTGGGGACGGTCGGGCCGTTCCCGGTGGAGTCCCCGTGGTGGGCCGAGGTCGGCCCGGTGGCGGAGCGGCTGGAGAGCGTGCTCGGGGTGCCGGCGCTGGTGCTGCGGCTGCACTCGGTGGTCGGCGGGGAGGACGCCAGGGGCGGGCTGGTCACCTACCACGCGGAGGCGCTGCGGCGTCCCGGGGAGGTGCTGGGCGCGGACGACGGGGAGCGGTTGGACGGGGACCCGCTGCGGGCCGAGTGGGCCACCCCGGACGGGCTGCGCTCGGCGCTGGACTGGGCGGGGCGGGAGCTGACGCGGCTGGGCCGGCCGGTGGCGGGGCCGGTGCGGCAGGTGAAGAGCTGGAACCTGTCCGGGCTGATCCGGCTCCCGACAGCGGCCGGGCCGGTGTGGCTGAAGACGACGCCGCGGTTCGCGGTGGCGGAGGCCGAGGTGATCGCTGCCTTCGCCGTGGTCGATCCCGGGCTGGTACCGGCGGTGCTGGCGGCCGACGGGCGGCGGATGCTGCTGGACCACGTCCCCGGCGAGGACTGCTGGGGCGTTCCCGACGACGCGATGCTCGCCGTGGTCGGACGGTGGGCGGCCGCCCAGGCGAGGCTGGCCGGCGGCCCCGCCGTACCGGGGCTGCCCGACCGCTCGCCCGGGGTGCTGGCGGGACGGTTCCGGGCGCTGCTCGCCTCCGGGGCGGTGAACGAGCTGGGCGCCGGGGAGCTGGCGGCGGCGTACCGCCTGGCGGACGCGCTGCCCGCGCTGACGGCCCGGCTGGCGGCCTGCGGGCTGCCGGTGACGGTGGTGCACGGGGACTTCCACCCCGGCAACTGGCGCTTCGACGGGCGGCGCACGGTGGCCGTCGACTTCTCCGACGCGCACCTCGGCCACCCGGCCGTGGACGGGCTGCGGCCCCGGGCGTTCCTGCCGCCCGCGCGGTGGGCCGAGGTCCGGCGCGCCTGGGTGCGAGCCTGGTCGGAGCTGCTGCCGGGCAGCGACCCGGCGGGGGCGCTGGTGGTGGCCGAGCCGCTGATGCACCTCTCGTACGCGGTGCGGTACCAGGAGTTCCTCGACGGGATCGAGCCCAGCGAGCGGATCTACCACGCGGGCGATCCGGCCTCGGAGGTGCGGGCGGCGCTGGCGTCAGTCGGCGGCGGCAGCGTCAACGGCACCAGGACCACCAGCACCGGTGCCGGTGGTCGCGCCGGTGCCGGTGCGGGCTTCGGCGGCGAGCCGCTCGAAGCGTAGCCCGAGGCCGTCCAGCAGGGCCTGCAGGCCGGTCTCGAAGGCACCCTCGTCAATCCGCCGCTGGTGTTCCGCCAGCAGGTGGGCCTCGCCCAGGTGCGGGTAGTCCGCGGCGTACAACTGGGCGTCCTCGGGGAAGCCGGCGGCGAACGAGCCGAGCGCGGAGCCGGTGATGAAGTAGCGCATCAGTGCGCCGATCCTGGTCGCCTGGCCGCGCGGCCAGCCGGCCCGGACCAGGCAGCCGAAGACGGCGTCGGCCAGCCGGAGCGCATTGGGCCGGCGGCCGGGGCCCTGGGCGAGGACGGGGACGATGTGCGGGTGGGCGGCGAGCGCCGCGCGGTAGGAGCGGGCCCAGTCGCGCAGCGCGGTGCGCCAGTCGGCGGCGGCCGAGAACATCGACAGGTCGACTTCGCCCATCACGCTGTCGACCACCGCGTCGAGCAGGTCGTCCTTGGTCGCGAAGTGGTTGTAGAGGGACGGGCCGCTGACCGAGAGCTCGGTGGCGAGCCGGCGGGTGGAGAGCGCGTCCAGGCCCTCGGCGTCGACCAGGGTGAGTGCGGCGGTGACGATGCGCTCGCGGCTGAGCAGGGGTGTGCGGGGTCGGGCCATGGTCGCCTCCTCCGGTCGGGTGGGTCTGGTGGGTCGCGCGGGCCCGGTGGTGCTCGCGGTCGACATTCTGGCAGGGCCCCTTGGCGGCGGGGGCCCGGCGGGTTAGAGTCCGGATAAAACTTGCAGCGCTAGTTTATCGAGGTGTCCCCCGCCGTGAACCTGGAACTCTCCGATGAACAGACCGCCGTCCGGGAGCTGGCCGCCGCCTTCACCGACCGGGAGGTCGCCCCGTACGCGGCCGAGTGGGACCGCGCCGAATCGGTCGACCGGGCGGTGGTCGGCAAGCTGGCGAAGCTCGGCTTCCTCGGCCTGACCATCCCCGAGGAGTACGGCGGCAGCGGCGGCGACCACCTCTCGTACTGCCTGGTGCTGGAGGAGCTCGGGCGCGGCGACTCGGCGGTGCGCGGGATCGTCTCGGTCAGCCTCGGCCTGGTGGCCAAGTCGGTGAACGCGTACGGCACCGAGGAGCAGAAACGGCACTGGCTGCCCCGGCTGACCTCCGGCGAGGCGCTCGGCTGCTTCGCCCTCACCGAGCCGGGCACCGGCTCGGACGCCGCCAACCTGACCACCCGGGCGGTCCGCGACGGCGACCACTGGCTGATCAGCGGCGCCAAGATGTTCATCACCAACGGCACCTGGGCCGAGGTGGCGCTGGTCTTCGCCCGCACCGGCGAACCGGGCCACCGGGGCGTCACGGCGTTCCTGGTCCCGACCGACCTGCCCGGCTTCGGACGCACCCTGATCCACGGCAAGCTCGGCCTGCGCGGGCAGGCCACCGCAGAACTGTCCTTCGACGCCGTACGGGTGCCCGACAGCGCCAGGCTCGGCGCCGAGGGCAAGGGCTTCTCGGTCGCGATGGCCGCACTGGCCAAGGGCCGGATGTCGGTCGCCGCCGGCTGCGTCGGCATCGCCCGGGCGTGCCTGGACGCGGCGGTCGGCTACGCGAAGGAGCGCGAGCAGTTCGGCCGCCCGATCGCCGGGCACCAGCTGGTCCAGGAGCTGATCTCCGACATCGCGGTGGACGTCGACGCCGCCCGCCTGCTGACCTGGCGGGTCGCCGACCACATCGAACGCGGCCTGCCGTTCGCCACCGAGTCCTCCGTCGCCAAGCTGTTCGCGAGCGAGGCCGCCGTGCGGGCCGCCAACAACGCCCTCCAGGTCTTCGGCGGCTACGGCTTCATCGACGAGTACCCGGTCGGCAAGCTGCTGCGCGACGCCCGGGTGATGACCCTGTACGAGGGCACCAGCCAGATCCACAAGCTGCTGATCGGCCGGGCCCTCACCGGCGTCAGCGCGTTCTGAGCCCGGCGGGCCGATCCCTCCCGCCACCGCCGGTCCAGTCCCGATAAGGAGCCCGAAGAAGTGCGCCCTGTCTACTTCGCCGCCGCCCGCCGCACCCCGATCGGGCGGCTGCGCGGTGCGCTGTCCACCGTCCGCCCCGACGACCTGTCGGCCGCCGTGCTGCGCGGCCTGCTCGCCGACGTGCCGCGGCTCGACCCGGCCCGGATCGACGACGTCTACTGGGGCGCCGCCAACCAAGCCGGCGAGGACAACCGCAACCTGGCCCGGATGGCCGTCCTGCTGGCCGGCCTGCCCGACTCGGTGCCCGGAGCCACCCTCAACCGGCTCTGCGCCTCCGGGATGGAGGCCGTCACCACGGCCGCCCGGGCGATCGGCTCCGGCGAGGCCGAGATCGTCGTGGCCGGCGGCTGCGAGTCGATGAGCCGGGCCCCGTTCGTACTGCCCCGCCCCGACGAGGCACTGCCGCACCGGATCGAGACCTTCGACACCCGGCTCGGCTGGCGGCTCACCAACCCCAGGATGAAGGACCTGCACGGCATCCTGTCGATGGGCGAGACCGCCGAGGAGGTCGCCGCCCGGTACGGCGTCAGCCGCGAGGACCAGGACGCGTTCGCGCTGCGCAGCCACCAGCGGGCCGCCGCGGCCCGCAAGGACGGCCACTTCGACGCCGAGATCCTGCCGGTCGAGCGGCCCGACGGGGTGACCGTGGGCCAGGACGAGTCGATCCGCGAGGACACCACCCTGGCCAAGCTCGCCGCCCTCAGGCCCGCGTTCCGGCCGGGCGGCACCGTCACCGCCGGCAACGCCTCGCCGATGAACGACGGCGCCGCCGCCCTGCTGCTGGTCGGCGAGCAGGCCCTGAACGAGCTGGAGCTGGAACCGCTCGGCCGGTACGCCGCGGGCGCCTCGATGGGCGTCCACCCCGACGTGATGGGCATCGGCCCGGTCCCGGCCACCCGCAAGGTGCTGGACCGCCTCGGCTGGTCGGTCGCCGACGTCGAGGAGGCGGAGTTCAACGAGGCCTTCGCCGCGCAGGCGCTCGCCAGCGTCCGGGAGCTCGGCTTCGACCCGGAGCTGGTCAACCCCTCCGGCGGGGCGATCGCGCTCGGCCACCCGCTGGGCGGCTCCGGCGCCCGGATCCTCACCACCCTGCTGCACCGGATGCGCCGGACCGGCGCCCGCCGCGGCCTCGCCACCATGTGCGTGGGCGTCGGCCAGGGCAGCGCCGTCCTGGTCGAGAACGCCTGACCCCGCCCACACCGCCCGAACCCCCCTCACCCAGCAAGGAGAATGCAGTGACACGTTTCGCAGGCAAGGTCGCCGTGGTCACCGGCGCCGCCCAGGGCATCGGAGCGGCCACCGCCCGGCGCCTCGCGGAGGAGGGCGCGGCCGTGGCCGTGGTCGACCTCGGCGCCGAGCGGGCCCAGGAGACCGTGGACGCGATCACCGCCAAGGGCGGCACGGCGAAGGCGTACGGCTGCGACGTGGCCGACTACGACGCGGTGGAAGCCGTCTTCGCCCGGGTCGCCGAGGAGCTCGGCGGGCTGCACATCCTGGTCAACAACGCCGGCATCACCCGCGACAACCTGTTCTTCAAGATGGCCAAGGCCGACTGGGACGCCGTCCTGACGGTCAACCTGACCAGCGCCTACAACTGCAGCCACGTGGCACAGAAGTACATGGTGCAGCAGAAGTACGGCAAGATCGTCTCGCTCAGCTCGCGCTCCGCCCTCGGCAACCGCGGCCAGGCCAACTACGCCGCCGCCAAGGCCGGCATCCAGGGCCTGACCGCCACCCTCGCGATCGAGCTCGGCCCGTTCAACATCAACGTCAACGCGGTCGCCCCCGGCTACATCGCCACCTCGATGACCGCCGCCACCGCCGAGCGGGTCGGCGCCTCCCCCGAGGACCACCAGGCGCAGGTCGCCGAGCGCACCCCGCTGCGCCGGGTCGGGCAGCCCGAGGAGATCGCCTCGGTGGTCGCCTTCCTGGTCTCCGAGGACTCCTCGTACGTCAGCGGCCAGACCCTCTACGTGAACGGCGGCGCCCGCTGACCGACCGTCAGCCGTCCGGCTGAGCAGGGACCTTACCAAGAGCAGGGCCGCTCTTTACCTGATCCGGTGGCCTGCACAGACCACCCGGACGGCCCCGCTCTGACTATGGAAGGCCCGCTCGACTGCCGATGGGATATGGGGGCCGGTCGCCAAGGCCGGCTCCCATCCTCCCGAGGAGTCCCATGGGCATCACCCCCGCCACCGCGGGTCCCCGACGCTCCGTCACCGCGCGCACCCTGGCGCTGTTCGCCGTCGGGGCCACCGCCCTCACCGGCGCGACGGTCACCGCGCAGACCGCGACCGCCGTGGCCGGCCACGCGGCCGGGCAGGCCACCGTCCACGTCCGGCCCGCCTCCAGCGGCCACATCAGCCGGGCCGCGCTGGCCGCGCCGATACCGACCTCCGACTGCGTGGCGAAGCTCGCGATCCACTGCTACTCGCCGCTGCAGTACCGGACCGCGTACAACCTCGGGCCGCTCTACCACGACGGCGTCACCGGCAAGGGCCGGACGATCGTCATCGTCGACTCCTTCGGTTCCCCGACCATCCAGCACGACCTTGAGGTCTTCGACAAGCAGTGGGGCATCCCCGACACCCAGGTCGAGGTGGTCAAGTGGGGCAACGTCCCGCCCTTCGACCCGACCAACGGGGACCACACCGGCTGGGCCGGCGAGACCACCCTGGACGTCGAGTACGCGCACGCCATCGCGCCCGACGCGCACATCGTGCTGGTGGAGACCGGGGTCGCCGAGACCGAGGGCGTGGTCGGCCTGCCCGAGATGATGGACGCCGAGAAGGCACTGATCAAGTCCGGCCGCGCGGACGTGATCTCGCAGAGCTTCGGCGCCACCGAGAACACCTTCCCCGGCTTCGACAAGGGCGACTTCAAGTCGCTGACCGACCTGCGCTACGCCTTCCAGGCGGCCGCCGCCAAGGACGTCACCGTGCTCGCCGCCTCCGGCGACGCCGGCGCGACCGACGCGATGGAGAACGGCAGCGACCTGTACCCGTACAAGGTCAACTCCTGGCCGTCCTCCGACCCGCTGGTCACCTCGATCGGCGGCACCCAGCTGACCCTGGACAACGACGGCAAGCGGACCGCCCCCGACAAGGTCTGGCACGACGACTACGGGGCGGCCGGCGGCGGCGTGTCCGGTGTCTTCGACCGCCCGTGGTACCAGCTCGGCGTCGCCAAGGTCACCGGCAACCACCGCGGCACCCCCGACATCAGCATGAGCGCGGCCGTCGACGGCGCCGCCTGGACGTACGAGTCCTACGACCCGACCCGGGTCGGCTGGCACCTGACCGGCGGCACCAGCGAGGCCACCCCGATCTTCTCGGGCATCGTCGCGCTGGCCGACCAGCTCGCCGGCCACCGGCTCGGCCAGCTGAACTGGCGGCTCTACGCACTCGCCGGCCTGCCCGCCCAGTGGAGCGGCATCACCGACGTCACCGCCGGTGACAACTCCTGGGACACCGTGACCGGCTACCAGGCCGCCAAGGGCTACGACCTGGCCTCCGGCCTCGGCACCATCGACGCCAACCGCTTCGTGCGCGCGCTCGCGGGCCGCTGACCCACGACCGTCCCGCCCGGCCCAGCGCCCTCCGTACGGCTCCGCGCACCCCAGCGCGGGCCGGACGGGGGGCGCAGCCGTCGGTGGCGCCGAGGGCACCTCCCCGGCCGGAGGCCGGGGGACGTCGCGCGCCCGGCGGGAACGGTCGGACGGACCCCGGGAGCGGCCGGGCGGCCTGCGTCAGTCCGCCGCCGGCACCGGCTGCGGCTCGGCCGCCGCCTTGGCGTCGACCAGCTGCCGCAGATAGCGCTCGGCGGCCCGCAGCTTGCGGCCCTCCGGGCCGGGCAGGTGCGCCCGCAGCTCGATGATGTCCGGCGCGACCCCGATCGCCTCCGCCGGGCTCTCGATCGCCCGCCAGCACGCCTCCGCGTTGGCGGCCGCCTGCTGGGCCTCGGGGTGCTCGGGGCCCTCGGTACGCAGCAGGGTCAGCGCGACCTCCCGGTACAGGTCCGCGGCGACGGCCGGACGGCCCGCCAGCCGGGAGACGTGCGCCCGGACCTGACGCACCTGCAGCACCACCGGGGCGACCGGTCCGAACGCGGCGACCGCCCGCTCCTCCAGTGTCCGGGCCAGACCGGTGGCGGTGTCGTGGTCGCCGTTGTCCGCGCTGCGGACGATCACGCCGATCTCCTCGCGGTAGGCCGCGAAGGGGTCGGCCGCTGCCTCGTGCCCGGTGCCCGGCCGGTCGGTGCCCGGCTGCTCGGCGGCCTGCTGGTCCGCGGGCGGCCCGGACGGCTCCGCCGGCCGTTGCTGCCCGGCGGTTGCGGCCGGTGTCTTGGCGAGCCGCACCGGCGGCTCCGCGGCCGGGGCCGGAACGCCCTTCGCCAGCGTCACCGCGGGCTCGGCCGGGCCCGGGGCGGCGCCGCCCTTCAGCAGCGACACCGGGTTGATCCGGCGGGGGGTCAGCGGCACGTCCGGCTTGAAGAACGACACCGGCACCCGCGGCCGCCTGCGCTGATCGGCCGTCGGCCGGTCCGCTCCCGGCTCCGGCTGGCGGACCGTCGGCCGCGCCGCCGGCCGCGCCGCCTTCGGCATCACGGCGGCGGGCCGCGGTCCCTGGTACGGCTGGGTCCCCGCGCCACCGCCGATCTGCCGGGCGGTGTTGCGGAAGACCGGCCGGTCGGGGGCGTGCGCGGTGATCGTGACGACGTCCGGGCGCAGCACCGAGTGCACCTGCTGGCGCACCTGCTCGGGCGTCAGGACGGCTTCCAGCCCGGGCCGGCCGCCGTGCAGCGCCTCGATCAGGGCACGGGTGAAGGTGCCGATCTGGTCGGGGTCCGCGCTGACTGCGGCCCACAGCGGGACACCGTCCACCAGCGGGGTGATCGCGCTCTGCACCTGCGGCATCGCGGCCTGGTCGGCGCTCAGGTCGGCGATCACCAGCGTGTCCCACTCCGCCGGCCGGTGCCGCAGCTCGGCCGCCAGCGCCTGCCAGGGCAGGCTCTCGCCCGCCTTGCCGTCCCGCAGTGTCAGGTGCAGCTGGCCGCTGCGGCGGTCCGCCACCAGGTGGCCGCCGAGGTGCACCAGCAGCGGGCCCTGGTGCCGGGCCGCCGCCCGCAGGTGGGCCAGCACGCTCTGCGGGTCGCAGGCGCCCGGCAGGTGGACGGCGTCGACGGCGTCGGCGACCAGCAGCATCTGCGGGGGGACGGCCGCGAGCATCGCGGA
Organism: Kitasatospora sp. NPDC048540; assembly: GCF_040651175.1. Classification (NCBI taxonomy): domain Bacteria; kingdom Bacillati; phylum Actinomycetota; class Actinomycetes; order Kitasatosporales; family Streptomycetaceae; genus Kitasatospora; species Kitasatospora sp. NPDC048540. The sequence continues at coordinate 46,151 of NZ_JBEZIR010000004.1, read as the reverse complement.
CAGCACCGGGGCCTGCCCGGAGCCGCCACGGCCCCACGGCCGGCGGCCCGAGCCGCCGTAACCGCCCTCGATCACCAGGATCCGGCCGCGCGCACCGCGGGTGGTCTGCGGCTCCCCGCCAGGTCCTGGCACCGATGCGGGAGCCGTCGCCGGGGCCGGGCCCGCGGCGGGCGGCGGCACCGGCGGCTGGATGACGGGCATGGTCATGGTCCAGCCGGTGGAGGGCACCGGTGCGGGCGCCGTCTGCGGCGGCGGCGGGATCCGGCCGGACGGCAGCCGCACGGTCCGCTCCGCCGACGGGTCATCAGGGGCGGATCCGTTCGGCAGCGCCACGGTCTCCTCGATACCGAAGGACCGCCACTCGTCGCCGCCAGGCGTCGTCGTCACGTCCGCCACTACCGGTCACCGCCCCGCCCGCCGCCGCGCGACGTCCCGCTGTCCACTGTGGCACCCACACCACGCCCGATTTCGCCACCATAAGGGGTCGTCCGGGCGGCGGGCCAGGCCGGGTGCCGAACGCCGGAGGATCGCGGAGCCGCCGGAACCCCGGGGATCCCCCGGATTACCGGCACAGTGTCCGGACTTGACCATGACGTGGCCGATCACGACCGTCACCGGGCGGACGACGACCGTCGCGGCACCGTACGGGACCGGTCCCGGGCCCGGCCGGCACATCCCTCCCGGTGACCGCCGTTCAGTTCCCGGCCACCGCCGCAGGGCCGACCCGCACCTCCAGCAGCGTCTTGCCGATGGTCGCCCTCGACCCGATGGCGGCGTGCGCCTCGGCCGCCCGCGCCAGCGGCAGCCGCCGCCCGATGACCGGGCGCAGCCGGCCCGCGGCCGCCTCGGCGAGCGCGTGGGCGGTGGCCTGCCGCAGCTGGACGGGCGTCGGCTGCGGCCGGAGCAGGGTGACCTGCCGGGCGGCGGCCTCCGCGTCCGGGATCGAACTCCATTCACCGCTCGCCAGACCGAAGCTGACCATCCGTCCGCCGGGCCGAAGCAGCGCGAAGGCGGCCCGGGCGATCTCGCCACCGACCCCGTCGAGGACCACGTCGACGCCTTCGAGCTGCTCCGACCAGCCGGGACGGCGGTAGTCGACGGTCTCGTGCGCGCCGAGTCCGCGGGCGAGCCGCAGCTTGTCCTCGCCGCCGGCCGCCGCCACCACGGTGGCCCCGGCGGCGAGCGCCAACTGGACCAGCAGGGTGCCGACGCCCCCGGCGGCCGCCTCCACCAGGACCCGTTCGCCGGGCCGCGGCGCGGCGGCGCCGATCTGCAGCACGGCCGTGCGGCCGTCGGCGAGCAGCGCCAGCGCCTCGTCCGGCGCGAGCTCCGCGGGTACCTCGTACAGGCCGTCGGCCGGCACGGCCGCGTACTCGGCGTAGCCGCCGGAGCCGCCCGTGGAGGTGACCACCCGCCGGCCGAGCAGGGCGCGGTCGACGCCCGGGCCGGCGGCGGTGACCACCCCCGCGACGCCGTTGCCCGGGATCATCGGCAGCCCGGCCGAGAACGGTCCCCGGCCGGTGGCCCGGAACTGCGTCTCCACGAAGGTGATGCCCGCGTACGCGACCTCCACCAGCACCTGGCCGGGCCCCGGCACCGGGGTCGGCGCCTCCCCCTCGGCCAGCACCTCGGGCCCGCCGAACTCCTTCAACCACACCGCACGCATGACGCCTCCGCCCGCTCGTAACCGCTCGACCCCGTCATCCTCGGAAATGAAGTGCGGTTGAGGTCAAGAGCGGGCGGCGGACCGGACGGCGGACGGCCCCGGGCCGCCGGCGGACGTCAGTGCGCGATGGCCTCGATCAGCTCCTGCGCGCCCTGCCGCTTCAGGGCAAGCGCGGTGGCCGTCCCGAGGTCCTCGGGGGAGAGCGCCCCGGCCCACTCGTGGGCGTCCAGGATCCGCTTGCCGTCGGGCGAGAACACCCGCCCGCGCAGCGACAGCCGGCCGTCCGGCTCGGCCTTGGCGTACCCGGCGATCGGCGAGTTGCAGTGCCCCTGCAGCACGTGCAGGAACATCCGTTCCGCGGTGGCCTCGCGCCAGGTGTCCCGGTCACCGAGGCCGGCCACGGTGTCGATGGTGGCGGTGTCGTCCTGGCGGCACTGCAGGGCGAGGATGCCCGCGCCGATCGGCGGGCACATGGTGTCCACCGGCAGGATCTCGCTCATCCGCCCGGGCAGGCCGATCCGCTCCAGACCGGAGACCGCCAGCAGCAGCGCGTCGGCCTCACCCGCGTCCAGCTTGGCCAGCCGGCTGTTGGCGTTGCCGCGCATCGGCACGCAATCCAGGTGCGGGTGGGAGGCGGCCAGCTGGGCGATCCGGCGCACCGAGGAGGTGCCGATCCGGGCGCCGGCCGGCAGCTCGTCCAGGGTCAGCCCGCCCGGGTGGACGACGGCGTCCCGGATGTCGTCGCGGCGCAGGTACGCCGCGAACACGGTCCCGGCGGGCAGCGGGCGGTCGGCCGGCACGTCCTTGAGGCAGTGCACCGCGAGGTCGGCCTCTCCGGCCAGCAGCGCCGCGTCCACCTCCTTGGTGAACGCGCCCTTGCCGCCGAGCGCCGCCAGGTCGCCCAGCCAGCGGTCGCCCGAGGTGGTGACCGGCACCACCTCGGTGGTGATCCCCGGGTGCAGCACGGCGAGTTCGGCCCGTACCCGCTCCACCTGGGCCAGCGCCATCGGGGAGGAACGGGACACGATGCGGATCAGCTCAGCGGAGGCCATGGCGCGATGATAGACCGTCAGATCCGCCGCCGAGGAATCGACTCGGCCGCGGGGACCGGCGGCGGCGCCCGGTCCGGCGCGGGCCCCGGGGGCGCGGACCCGGCCGATGCCGACCCGACCGATGCGGGCACCGATCGTCGGGTCGGGCACAGTGGCACCTTCCTAGAGTCGGTGATCGCAAGGGAAGGAGAGACCGGGTGCTGGAACGGCTGAACGAAGCCATGGACCACATCGAGCGCCACCTCGACCGGGAGATCGACGTGGCGGTGCTCGCACGGACGGCGATGACCTCGGAGTACCACTTCCGCCGGCTGTTCTCCGCGCTGGCGGGGATGCCGCTGTCGGAGTACGTACGGCGGCGGCGGATGACCGTCGCGGGCGCCGAGGTCCTGGCCGGCGGGCGGACGCTGCTGGACATCGCGGTGAGCTACGGCTACACCTCGGGCGAGGCGTTCGCACGGGCGTTCCGGGCGGTCCACGGCGTGGGTCCGGGCGAGGCCCGGCGCACCGGCGCGGCCCTGCGGTCCCAGCCCCGGATGTCCTTCCGTCTCATCGTCGAAGGGAGTAGCAGCATGCGGTACCGGATCGTGGAGAAGGCCGGGTTCACGGTGGTCGGCAGGTGCGCACGGGTCCCGCTCGTGCACGAGGGCGTCAACCCCGCCATCGCCGAACACATCAGGAGCATCGACCCGGAGACCGTCCGGCGCATCGCGGAGCTGTCCGACCAGCAGCCCGAAGGGATCGTCTCGGTGGTCGACCACCTCACCGACAGCCGCGAGGAGGGCGTCGAACTGGACTACCACCACGCCGTGGTGACCAGCGCCGAGCCGCCCGACGACCTGGACGCGCTGGCCGTCCCGGCGGGCACCTGGGCGGTGTTCGAGAACTCCGGGCCGTACCCGCAGGCGCTGCAGTACCTGTGGCGCGACGTGTACACCCAGTGGTTCCCGTCCAACCCGTACCGGAGCCGGCCCGGCCCGGAGATGCTGCGCACCCGCCCGTCCCAGGACGGCACACACGCCGACTCCGAACTGTGGATCCCCGTGGAGCGGGCCGTCCCCTCGGGCGACGGCGCGTCCGCGGGCCCGGCTACCGTGGGGTGATGACCGGCACCGCGCGGCCCCCGCTGCTCTTCCTCGACGTCGACGGCCCGCTCATCCCCTTCGGCGCCACGCGGGAGCAACTCCCGGACGGGTACCCGGTCTTCCGCACCCCCGCCGGGTCCGGGCCCGGCGCGAACCCGCTGCTGGCCAGGATCGACCCCGCCCACGGGCCGCGGCTGGCGGCGCTGGGGTGCGAGCTGGTGTGGGCCACCACCTGGGGCGAGGAGGCGAACGAGTGCGTCGCCCCGCTGCTCGGCCTGCCCGCCCTGCCGGTGGCGGCCTGGCCGGAGCCCACCGAGGACGACGGGGCCGGGCACGGCGGCGGCCTGCACTGGAAGACCCGGCCGCTGGTCGAGCAGGCCGCGGGCCGCCGGTTCCTCTGGGTCGACGACGAGATCACCGAGGCCGACCGGGCCTGGGTGTCGGCCCACCACCCCGGCCCGGCGCTGCTGCACCGGGTGGACCCCCGGCGCGGGCTCACCGACGCCGACTACACGGCCCTCGGCCGGTGGCCGACGCTGCTCCGGTCCTGCTGACCACCCGATGGGGGGCCGGCCGGACCGGAGCACCGGCCCACGCGGACGACGACGGCCGCCGGTCAGCCGCCCGAGAGCAGGTCGCGGAGCAACGCGACGGTGTCCGGGTCGAGTTGACGGCCGGTGCGGCGGCTGAGCGCGTCCAGCCGGTTGACCGCGCGGGCGAGCTGGTCGCGGGCCCCGGCCGAGGCGTACGCGTAGAAGAGGTCCCGGTGCAGGAGTTCGACCTCGGGGGCGACGGCCAGGGCCCGGAAGATCGCCGCCTCCGCGGTCCGGTGGTCGCCGTACTGCAGACGGCGGGCGGCGAGCTCGTGCGCGGTGTCGACGATCGCCGCGAGCATGTCCTGCCGCTCGGCCTCCGCCCAGCCGTACGCGCCGGGGGCGGACTCCGCGAACGGCGCCCCCCGCACCAGCGCCAGCGCGTGCGCCAGGGCGGCGTCCGCGGTGCTGCTGGTGCTGCGCATACCGCGCCGGTACAGGCTGCGGAACTCGTCCCAGTCGCAGCTGACGGTGGGCGCCAGGCTGTAGCCCTCGGACTGCTCGGCGGGCAGGTACGCGCGGCCCTCCGGTGAGACGCCGAGCCAGGCCGCCAGCGCGGTGAGCTTGCCGGGCAGCGGGTTGACCGCGAGCCCGGCCGCGGTCGGATGCGGGTCCAGGTGGGCGGCGCCGGGATGCAGGCTGCGGTCGAGTTCGGTGTGGTCGGTGCCCGGACGCAGCGCCAGGAAGGCCGCCAGCTCGGTGAGGTGCGGGAGCGCGCCCGGTTCGGCGGTGCCGGCCGCGCCGAGCACGTCGACCGGGCCGAGCAGGCGCAGCCTGGGCGCGGTGCGCAGCGAGTGCGCCTCCGGCGACCGCAGGATCGCCAGCAGGTCGTCGCTGTCGGTCCGGCCGCCGCCCGGCCGCTCCACGGCGGTGGAGGGCGCGACCGGGGACGCGGCGGGTTCGACGGGCGCGGCGGCGGGCCCGGTAACGGACCGATCCGGGTCGGGCGCCGGGGCAGGGACGGCCTGCGGCCCCGGGGCAGCGTCGTGGACGGGCGCGGCGTCGTGGACCGGAGTGGGCTCCCCCACCGGCGTGGACGGCCGGGCACCCGCCGGGCCCGGACCCGACCCCGGTCCCGACCCCGGAGCCGGCGCACCGGCCGCGTGCAGGCCGAGGCCGTTGATGCTGTGCCGGGCCGGTGCCTGCGGCGCGGGAGCCGGGAGGGGGACGGAAGAGCCGGGCGCCGACGGGCCGGGCGCGGGTGCCACCGGTGCGACCGGGACCACCGCCGAGGCGCTCGGGGTGGTCGGGGCGAGCCCCGCGAACGGGCTCGACCCGGTCCCCACCACCCGGGTGATGACCCGCGGGCCGGCCTCCCCCGCCGTCGACGCGCCGACGGCGCCGAGCGCGCCGACGCTCGCCCCGACCCCGGCCAGCACCGGTACCGGCAGCGGGAGTTCGGCGGGCTCGAGGTCCGGTCCCGGACCGTCCAGGGTCCAGTCCGGCGCCGGGTGCTGGGTGGTGTCGCCGGAGCTGCGGACCAGCTCGTCCAGGTGGCCGAACTCCTCGCCGCTCAGCCGCTGCAGCTCCACCGACAGGTGCAGGCCGGGGAGGGCCGCCTGGCCGGAGCACGGCAGTGTCCAGCGGGCCACCGGCCCGGCGCCGCGCTCGGGCGCCCGGGTGATGACCGCGAGGCAGGTCCGCGGGCGGCCGTCCAGCAGCCGTCCCAGCTCCGCGGGGACGCTCCCGGCTGGCGGCTGCGCCGACAGGACGATCTCGGGCACCCAGCTCTCGTCCGCGTGGCCCCGGCTGCGGGCGTCCCGCGGACTGGTCGCGTCGGCGGCGACCAGGGTGGCCCGCGCCTTGGCCGTACGGGGGCCGAGCACCGCGAGCGCCGCCTCGATGGTCTCGTGGTGGTGCACCCGCTCCACGGCGGGCCCGGCGATCGGCAGGTCCGGGCCGAAGCCGACCAGGTGCAGGTGGAGCCGGTCGGCGAGCGGGCTGTGCGCCAGTTCCACGGCCAGTGTCCGCAGCACGTCCGAGGCGTCGTCCGGGTGCCCGGACAGGTGCACCAGGCGGACGGTCTCCAGGTCGGCGAGGACCACCGAGCCGTCCGGCGAGCTGCCGAGGGTCACCAGCGCCGGGTACGGCGAGGCGGCCTTGGCGGCCTGGTGGGCGGAGAGCAGCTCGGAGGAGTCCTCCGGGCACCACCAGACGTTCGGGGCGTGCGCGGCCCGGAACGGCGCGATCGGCACGGCGGGCGCGGCGAGGTGCAGCTCGACCGTCCGGCCGGGCGTGACCCGGGCCGCGACCAGGGCGGGCAGCCGCTTGTCGCCGCGCACGGTGTTGCGGGACAGCGTGCGCAGGGCGCGGTCGAGCAGGTCGAGGGCGGGGGTGTTCTGGCGTGCCTTCAGTTCCGCCTCGAAGGCGGCGGCGGGCGCCGCGGGCATCGCGATCCGGTGCCGGGGGCGGCGGGCCCGCTGCTGGTCGACCCGGCGGCGGGCCACCGAACCGATCAGCACGGCGGCCAGCAGCACGCTGATCCCGGACGCGGCGAGCGCCACCGAGTAGTCGTCGCTGGGCTTGGCCCGGTGCGCCTCGGCGACCGGGACGGGAGCGGTGTCGGCGGGGGTCTGCGCGCCGGTCGGCTGCCCGGCCGGCGGCTGCGACGCGGAGGGCTGCGCGGCAGAGGGCTGAGCGGCGGACGGCTCGGCGCTCGGCACGGTGCTCGGGGCCGGGGCCGGGGCCGGGTCGGCGGCCGGCGGGGTGGCGGGGGTCTCCGGGGCCGGGGCGGGCGCAGGTGCCGGGGCGGGCGCAGGGGCGGCCGGGGTGCCCGGGATCGCCAGGACCATCCCGGGTTCCAGGACGTCCGGGTCGGTCAGCCGTGCGCCGTCGGGGGCCTGGACGCCCTTGTTGGCCTCGAACAGCTGCGGCCACTCCTCCGCCGAGCCGAGCTCCCGCTGGGCGATGGCGGACAGCGTGTCACCGGAGTGCACGGTGACCGAGCCCCCCGCGTGCGGTGCGGCGGGAGCGGCCGATCCGGCCGCCGGGGCGGCGCCCGCCGCGTCGTCGGCCCTGGCGTCGGCGGGCATCAGCAGCTGCCAGCCGGGCTGGATCGGCCGGTCCGCGTCGAACCGGATGCCGGAACCGTCCATCACCCGGCCGTTGTTGAGCTTGGCGATCTCCTGCCAGCGGTCACCCGAGCCGAGTTGGCGCTCGGCGATCGACCAGAGGCTGTCGGCCGGGCGCGAGTCCCGCACCGTGTAGCCGGGCTGCGGGTCGGCCGCGGGTGCCGCGGCCGGGGCGGCGGTCAGCTGGGCGTACTGCGGGGCGGCGGCGAGCTGCGCCGGGGCGGCCCGGACGTGGACCGGCGCGGCGGCGAACGCCGAACCCGCCACCGGGAGCAGCGCCAGCACCGATCCGACCAGCCCGGCGGCCAGCCGCTGGCTCCAGCCCAGCGCGGGGATCCGCCGGGCGACCCGGCCGCGCAGCTGCGCGGGGATCTCCAGCAGCACCGACCCGGCGAAGCAGAGCCAGGCCACCCAGCCGACCACGACCAGCGCCCACAGGAACAGCCGGCCGTCGTCCGGGGTGGTGAGCGCGGTACCGACACCGCCCTGGACCGGATCCCCCATGCCGGCCACCGCGAGGGTGCCGTACAGCAGGACGGCGGGCAGGACGCCCAGCAGGCCGAGCAGGGCGATCAGCGCGCCGAACGCGCCGAGCACCGAGCCCGCGGTGCGGCGGCGGGCCGGCCGGATCCGGACCGGCTGCCGGCCACCGGGGCCGGCCGGGGCGGAACCGGGCCGCCGGGCGTGGTGGTTGGCTCGTCGCGCGGCCATCAGCCGTTCTCCGCTTCCGTGACGCCGTGCACCAGGACGGCCTTGCCGGTCCCGTGCACCGCGAGCGTGTCGATGTTGATCAGACTGAGCAGCTTGGTGTCGTACTGCGACTCGATGCGCACCGTGACGGTCCTGGCGTCGGGGAACTCCACGTGCGCCGTCAGGTGCAGGTCCGGCAGGTCCTTCGGCCGGTACGTCTGCAGGTAGGAGTCGGCGGCGGCCTCGGCCTCCGCCTGGAGCACCCGGTAGCCGCGCCCCTCCAGCAGGGCCCGCTGGTCGAGTTGCTGGCCCGCCGCCCGGGCGGCTTCCTGGGCGAGCGCGTCGGTCTGCTCCATGGCGCGCAGCCGGCCGCCGAGGTCGAGCACGATGCCGAGCAGGATGACCAGGGCCGCGGCCGTGATCGCCACGAAGACGGAGACCGCCCCCCGGTCGTCCCCCCGCCGCCGGAGCCGGCCGACCGCCCGGCGGACGGTGCGCCGTACGGCGGTGCCCTCGGCCCCCGGACGGATCGTCCGAGTGGTCCGCAAACTCATCCGTATCCCCCCTACCCCGCTCAGTTGCCGCGGTACCGGTCGATCACCGAGGTGAACTCTCCGGTGATGGTCGTCTTCCCCGGCGCGCCGTGGAAATTCATCAGGTCCCCCAGCGGGACGGCGCAACTGACCTTCGCCGTCACGGTCCTGACGTCCCCGGTGCCGGTGTGGAGCGTGCCGTACCCGAGCAGGTGGTCGCGGTCCACGGTGCACCTCACCTGCTGCTGGTCCAGCACCGCGGCCGCCGCCTCGGCGGCGGCCGTCCTCGCCCCCTCGTCGTCGCGGGAGAGCGAGGCCGCCCGGGCGGCGGCCCGCGCGGCCGCGTCCACCACCCCACCCGTGGTCTGCACCCGGCCGGCCGCGACCACGAACACCACGAAGGCCACCAGGACCGGGGCGAGCAGCGCGACCTCGACGGCCACGCTGCCCCGGTCACCACCCCGGCGGCGGAGGTGCCCCCGCCACCGGCCGTACCGTCGGTCGCTACCCGTCCGGGGCGGTGCGATCACGGAGTGCCTCCCGGCGCAGTGAAGCGTTCCCGGGGCGCACGGGCGGTGCGGACGATGGTGCGGCCGTCGACGAACGGCAGCACCGACTGGGTGCGGACCTCCACCACGTACTCCACCGAGTCGGCGTCGGAGCCGTCGTGGGAGACCCGCACCGGCCGGGCCAGGTTGTCGAAACGACCGAGGAACTCGCCGACCCGCGCGTCCCCGTCCGCCAGCGTGGCCCCACGGACCCGGCCCGCCTCCACCCCTTCGCGCGCGGCGGCGACGGCGGCCTGGCTGGCGTACCACCAGAGCGAGGCCTGCACCACCATCAGCACGATGAACAGCACGGTGGGGAAGAGGATGGCCAGGGAGATGGTGACCGCGCCCCGGTCGGACGGACGGAGCACGCGCGGGCCGAGGATCACTGTGCGGCGCTCGGGATGTCCGTCGGGATGGTGTTCTTGGCCTTGGTCGCCAGGGTCTTGACGGCCAGCAGCACGCCGCCCGCGATGGCGACCATCACGATGACGGCGAGCGCGAGTTCGATGCTGATCGCGCCGCGGTCGCCGGCCGCCCGGGCGGCGCGCAGCCGGCCGAGACGGTGGTGCAGCACGGGCGCGCCGAGCCGGACGGGGAGCAGGACCTGCAGCAGCAGGAAGGCGAGGAGGAGTCTGATCCGGGTCATGGTGTGGTCTCCAGGACGGGGCGGGGGCGGGGGACGGGCGTCAACTCGCTTGGAGCATCTGGTACAGCGCGGGGAAGACGATCAGCACCGTCATGAGCAGGGTGAGCGCCGTGCCGGGCGCCACCATCCGCTCGCTGTCGGTGTTGGCCTGGGCCAGTTCGGCGGCCAGCAGTTCGCTGCGCAGGCCCTCGGCCCGGGCCCGCAGGGTGTCGTACACGGCGGCGCCGTCGGTGCCGGAGATCCGCATGATGTCGGCGACGTCCTGCAGTGCGGTCAGGCCGAGTTCGGTGGAGAGCGCGTCCAGGCCGTCCCAGGGCGGCAGCCGGTCGGTGGCGGCGCGCTCCAGGGCGTCCCGGATCCGCCGGAAGACCGCGCCCCGGCCGACCGCGGCGGCCCGCCGCAGCGCCTCCGCCGGGCCGCTGTCGGCGGCGCGTTCCAGGGCGACCAGTTCCAGGAAGGCCGCGATGCCGTGCAGGTACTCGGTCCTGGCCTCCTTGGCCTCGCCGCTGACCACGCCGTCGGGGACGAACCAGAGCAGCGCGGCCAGCAGCGGACCGGCCACCAGCGGTACGGTGACCGGCAGTTCGAGGTCGGCCAGGGCGGCCATCGCCGAGAGGTAGCCCGGCAGGACCAGCCCGAGCAGGGCGAACAGCAGCTTGTGCGCCATGAACCGGGCCGGGGTGCGGCCGATCAGCGACAGCTGCTGGTGCGGGATCCGGACCCCGCTGCGGCCGAGCGAGCTCTCCCCGATCCGGTCGTACCAGACGGCGCGGGCGGGCGCGTTCTGCGGGCGCGGGTCGGGCCGGCGGTGCAGCCGGTCGAGGGCCTGGCCGAGGTCGGGCGGGGCGGGGCGCAGCTCCGCCGCGAGCAGGGCGACGCCGCCCGCGGCGGCGGCGCCGGCCACGATGGCCCAGGGCGAGATCACCGGACCTCCTTGAGCGGGTGGTCGCCGGCCGGTTCCGGTTCGGCGGCGGTCTGCGGGCCGTCGGCCGGGCGGCCGGCCTTGCTGCGGCGGTCGGGCTCCAGGATCCGGGGCAGCGGGGTGTGCGCGGCCAGCGAACGCATCCAGGCGATCACGGCGACGAAGGCGAGGGCGACCACCGCGAGCACGGCCTGGCCGAGCGCGGTGCCGTACGGCCGGGTGTACTCGGCGTTGAGGCTGCCGGCCACCACGACCAGCAGGATGATGCCGACCAGCCAGCGGATGGTGGTGCGGTGCTTGGCCCGGTCGGCCTCGATCGCCCGGCGCTGGCGGACCTCCTCGCGGACCGAGGCGGCCATGTCGGCCAGTGCGCGGGCGAGGCCGGGACCGCTGTCCCCGGCCCGAAGCAGCAGTGCGGCGAGCACCTTGTCGGCGGTGGCGTCGGCCAGTTGGTCGCCGAAGGCGCGCAGCGCGTCCTCGGGACGCCAGCGGGCCTGCAGCCGGGCGGACAGGTCGGAGATCTCGCTCTCCAGGGCGGCCGGGGCGGTCCGCCGGCTGGTCACGATGGCCTGGTTGAGGCCGACGCCGAGCAGCAGGACGTCGGCGAGCCGCTGGGTCCACTCGGCCAGCGCCTCCAGCCGCTCGATCCGGCGGGTGTCGGAGCGGGTCGCGCCGAACAGCCAGGGCAGTCCGAAGACCGCGGCCACCACCAGGACCGCCACCAGCGGGATCCCGGTGTACAGCCAGGCTAGCGGCGCCGCGGCGAGCGCCGCCGCGACCTGGATCCGGCGCAGCCTGGCCACCCGGGGCGCGGCCGCACCGGGGGCGCCGTACCAGAACACGTGGACCCGGCCGGCCAGCGGGTTGGGCTCGGCGGGCTCGCTCGGCGCGCTGCCGCGCAGCCCGGCCACCAGGGCGACCAGGCCGACGGCGACCAGCAGTCCGCACAGGACGTACAGCAGCATCAGCGCAGCCCTCCGATCCGCAGCGCCAGCGGGGCCGGCCAGCTGCCGTACGCGGACTGCAGCAGGCCCGCGTCGAAGCCGACCCGGCGCAGGTCGTCCAGGCAGTTCGGCGGGGTGTGCGGCACGGCCCGGGGCTCGCCGAGGTCGGGGCGCGGGCCGAAGACGGTGTTCATCGCGGGGCGGCCGGACTCGCCGAGGCCGGTGACCTCCAGCACGTGCGAGACGAACCGGTGCCGGCGGCCGCCGACCGCGGTCTCGTCGACCATCGCGACGTGCACGATGAAGTCGACGGCGTTGGCGGTCAGCCGGTAGGCGAGGGTGTCGGTCATGTGCGCGCCGTACTCCAGGCAGAGTTCGGCGATCCGGTCGACGACCATCTGCGGGCCGCGGGCGTGCAGGGTGCACATCGAGCCGCCCTCGCCGTTGGTCATCACCCGCAGCATCGGGACCACCTCGGCGGAGCGGACCTCGCCGACGATGATCCGCGAGAGCGTCATCCGCAGCGCGGCCGGGATCAGTTCACCGATCGTCAGCTCGCCGGCCGCGCGGCCGTCGACCCGCTCGCCGTTGCCCTCCCGGGCCTCCATCGGGACCACCTGGCGCAGGTGGCCGAGGGTGTGCAGCCACAGCTCGAACTCCGACTCCAGGGTGCCGACCCGTTCGTCCGGCGGGATCTCGGCGGCCATCGCGCGCAGCAGGCTGGTCTTGCCGACGCCCTGGGTGCCGGTGATCACCACGTTCTTCCGGGCCCGGATCGCGGAGGCCAGGAACGCCGCCAGGGTCTGGTCCACGGTGCCGAGCGCCACCAGGTCGGCCAGGCTCGCGGAGGCGACCCGGTGCCGGCGGATCGCCACGTACGGCCGGGGGGTGACCTCGGTGAGCGCCTGCAGGCGCATGCCGCCCTCCAGCCGCAGCGCCAGGGTCGGGCTGGCGGTGGAGAGGCTGCGCTCGCCGCCGCCGTGCTGGCGGGCCAGGTCCTGGAGCAGTTCGACCAGTTCCTCGTCGGTGTCGGCGACCGGCGGGACCTGCCGCAGCGGCTGGTGGACCTTGGAGATCCAGACGTCGTCGCAGCCGTTGATCAGGATGTTCTCGATGTCGGGGTCGTCCAGGTACGGCTGCAGCCGGCCGGCCCGGAACAGCAGGTCGAACACGGCCTCGGCGAGCGCCCGGTCCTGCTCCCGGGTGGGCGGGATGCCGTGGGTCTGCGCGTACGCGTCCGACCAGCGGGCCACCGCCTCCTCGATCAGCGCGCGGCCGCGCTGGCGGCGGGTGGCGCGGTCGACCTCCGTGTCCGAGCCGTCGTTCAGCCGGGAGAGCTGCTGGTGCAGCTCGGCCGCGACCTGGCGCTTCAACTCCCGCGCCACCTGCGGGTCGACGGCCGGCCGGGCGCCGGCCGTCGGCGCCCCGGCGGCCGGCACCCCGGCGGGCTGAAGCGCGGCCACGGCGTGCGCCGGGCGCACCAGCCCGGTGGCGGTGTGGACGGCCTGCGGGGGCTGAGCGGCCTGCGGGAGCTGCGGCTTGTCCCACGGCAGGCCCGCCGGGTCGGCCGCGGCGGCCCCCGGGTTGAGCGGACTAGCGCGCACGGAGCACCTCCCCGTACGGGCCGCTCTGCGGCGCCTGCGGCGCGGGGAACGGCGCCGGCGCGGGCGGCTGCGGCACCGCCGGCGGCGCGATGTGCGGGTTCTGCGGCTGGGTGTGCTGCGGCTGGGGGCTGTACGGCTGGGTGTGCTGGGTGTGCTGGGTGTGCTGCGGCTGCGGGTAGGCCAGCGGGTGCGGCTCGGCCGGCGGCGCGTACCGGGGGTCCGGCGGCTGCGGGTCCTGCGGCTGCGCGGGGGGCTGCTGCTGGTGCTGGTAGGGCTGGGGCTGGTAGGGCTGGGGCTGATAGGGCTGCTGGTACGGCTGGGGCTGCTGCGGCCACCCGGTGGCCTGCGGCTGGAGCTGCGGCTGGGCCTGGGCTGGCCCGTGCACGGTGCCGAGCCGTTCGCGCCGGCGGGCCGTCAGGGTCAGGATCTGGTCGACGGCGCTGCGCGCGGTCCGCATCAGCTCCGAGCGGATGAACCGGCGGTCCGCGGTGTCCCCGCCGTCCGACAGCACCCGGGCGGTGCGCGGGGCGTGCGGGAGCAGGCCGAGCGCCGGGATCCCCAGCTCCCGTGCGATGTCGGCCACCGGGTACGGCCCCTCGGCGATCAGCAGCAGGCCGAGCGCGTCGGCGCCGGAACCGGCCGCCTCCAGGTCCTCGCGCAGCGCCGCCAGCCGGGGCCGCGCGGCGCTGAGGCCGCGCAGCGTGGTCCGTGCGGTGACGGCGACCACGTCGGCCCGGCGCGCCAGGACGGCACTGGAGCCGGCCGCACCGGAACGCCCGAGGTCGAGGATGACGTCGTAGCCCTGCGGTTCGAGGCCGTGCAGCGCCTCGACCAGCGGCTCCCAGGTGTACGCCAGCCCGGGGGCCTGGGCGGGATCGGTCAGGCCGGGCAGCAGCAGCCGGTCGCCGCCGCCGTCCGGGGAGAGGTCGATCAGCTGGTCCCAGATGGACTGCGCGAGCAGCCCGCGGCGGTCGGCGACGGCCAGGTTGCGCAGCCCGTACACCGCCTCGACCCGGCCCTCGAGGGCACCCGCCAGCACGGCCCCGCCGTCCGGGTCGCACTCCGCCAGCAGCACCCGGCGGCCCGGCCGCAGCGGCCAGGCCAGCAGCAGGGCGAGGGCCGTGGTGGTGGCACCCGGCGCGCCGGTACCGCCGACGACGGCGATCACGGCCATCAGGCGCCACCCGTCCGGCTGGGCGAGGCACCGGGTGAACCGCCGGAGCCGGGGGACTCCGACGGCGCCGCGCCGCGGGCACCGGCGGCCGCGCCGCGCGGGGCGAGGATCACCTGGAAGTTGCCGCTCGACACCCAGGCGGCCAGCCGCGGGCCGTCGGCCGGCCCGACGGCCACGTCGATCACCTGGCCGCCGTCGGTGTCCACCTTGCCCACCGTGGTCACCACGGCCGTCATGGTCTCCGGGGTACGGACCGGCTGGTCCGACTTGGCGGTCGAGACGATCACCACCTGGAGTCCCGGCTGCAGCTTGGCGGCCGGCAGCTGGGTGCGCTTGGCCGCCAGCCCGACGGTCTGCTGGTCGGGCTGCAGGAGCGGTTCGCCGGTCAGGTCGGCCGACAGCACCAACGCCCCGCGGTGCAGATCGGTGGTGGCCCGCAGACCCACCACCCGGGCGCCGTCCCTGGCGTCCAGCGCCTTGAGCGCCGGGTCGCTCGCTATGTGCGCCACCACCAGGTCCTCGGCCGTGATGGTCTGCCCCGCCGGAACGTCCCGGGCCACCGCCAGCACCGCGATCCGCTGCCCGCTGCTGTTGTAGAGCACCGCACCGCCCAGCCCGCCCGCGGCGATCAGCGCCACCGCCATCGCCAGCACGGCCGGCCGCCGCCGCCGGGCGCCCAGGTTGCGCGACGGCGTGCGGGGCACCGGGCGCGCGAGGTCCGGGGCGAGCGCGGCGGTGCCGGGGCTCGGTGACGGGACGGTGCGGTTCTCCACCGGGCTGGGCCTTTCGTACGGGGCTGGGCTGGGCTGCGGGGACTGCTGGACTGTCCGGTCGCACCGGTCAGTTGAGGACCTGGACCTCGCCGACCCGCAGCGCGAGCGGCACGTCGGTGGTCCGCTGGTAGTCGAAGGAGTTGAAGACCTTCGCGCCGGTGTCGGACCGGATCACGTCCACCCGCCAGACCAGGGTGGCCTTCAGGTAGTAGGCGTCGTTGCGGAGCTTGGCCGACCCGGTCGTGTAGACGTGCGAGCAGGGCGAGGCCTTCGGGTCCATCCCCGCCCGGTAGGGGGTGCCGGCGTCCGTGCAGGTGGTGGCCTGCGCCTTGCCGTCGGTCCCCTTGTCGCCGGTGGTCCAGATGACCCTGGTGAGCTTGGCCGTCGCGGTCACGCTCAGGGCGACCCCGCGGGCGGTGGCGCTCTGGGTGCCGGAGGTGTGGGGCGTCGCGGTGTACCAGAGCCAGACCGGCATCCCCACCACGGCGTTGTCGGCGGGCGCGGCGTGCAGCTCGGGCGCGTCGAACCTGATCTCGTCGAGCGCCTGGCGGCCCAGCACGGCCGGCCGGTCCGGCGGCGGTCCGCCCGGGGGCTGCGCGAAGAAGGCCGGCGGCTTCGGCGACAGCTGTCCGTCGACTCCGCGGCAGTTCACCTCGTACAGCGCACCGTCCGCCGCGGTGTGCCCGGCCCAGGCCGGGTCGGTGGCCGGCGGCTGGGGCGAGGAACGCTGGTAGTAGCAGCCGTCCGAGGTGCTGAACCAGCCGAGGTCGTCGTCCCAGCACGGCCAGGTCTGCCCGTTCCAGCTGCAGGTCGGCACACCGCCACCGCCACCGCCCGAGCCGCCCCCGGTGGGCTGTCCCGGGCCGGGCGTGGAACCGGGCTCGGTGACGCCGACGCAGATGTACCAGTTCTTGCACGGCGTCACATCGCCGGACGGGGGCGGATCCGCGGCCGCCACGGGACTCGCCAGTAACACCAGCACGCAGGCGATCAACCAACGTGCGACCGATTTCAGCATGTCCGCCCCACTTCGCGAGAGACTTCGACAATCAGCCAGCCGGCGCTGCTCTTCCGGAGTTTCGTGGTGGACAGATATCGCGAGAGACGCTGTGCGGGATCCTTCACGGCGTGGGTGACCGGATCGGCCTGGTGCCATTCGGACACGTCCAGGCAGTCCTCGACCACCGCGGTCTGCGGGTCCGATTGCAGATCGAGTTTCTGCACCACCGGCGAAGTGCGGGCGGTGCCGATCATGACCAGATTCGCCTCGTGCAGTTGGTGCAGGCTGGCCAGGGAGTCACTGAGGGCCTGTCCGCCGGAGTAGACGCCCAGCTGGGCCCCGTCCGAATCGGAGCGGCCGAATGCGTCGAGCTTGGCGTCCCACCAGTTCTGATAGGCGCTCAGGACGGTGTCGCCGATGGCCCCTTCCGGGCCGTCCGTCGGTACCGTCGGCTCCGCACCCGAACCACTCGAAGGAGTGACCCCATTCCCATGGGGAACAGTCGCCACAGGAGTACCCAGGCGTTCCGCGGAACCGGCCGAACCGCTGCTGCCGCAAGCACTCAGCACCAGCAGCAGAGCCACCCCACCAACCCCGACCACCCCAGGGCGCAACACATTTCCGCGCTGCCGCATCGCCCCACCTCGCCGCAGCCGCCACATCCGTGACCATGGCCGCAGAACTTGTCCGCCGTCCCGCTGTGTTGCTTCGGGGCCATCGATTCTTCGCCAACCCACCCTGGCACGGCAACACCCCGGGCGCTCTGACCTTACGCGGAAGGCGGATCCGTTGGGGCACTTTCCCGCCACAGAACTGCCAACAGTTCTTCAGAAAGCGACAATCCGGCCAAGGCGCCCCGCACCGCGGCCCGATTGCGCATCAGCAGCCGTCCGCCGTCGCCCGGCAGCAGCAGCCGGGCCGACGCCCCGCCCGCCGCCAGGTCGCCCCACGCCAACTGCGCCTCCAGAGCGGCCTGCAGCTCCTCCGGACCGACCGCGGCGGCGGCCCCGGGGACCCCGTGGTCCAGTACCCGCCCGAGCGCCCAGCTGAACGACCCCTCGCCGCCCGGCAGTACGGCGTCCCGGCCGCGCCGCCCGGCCGTGTAGCGGCCGACCCGGCCCCACAGCGGGACCCGGGAGTGGGTGAGCAGCTCGCCGGCGCCGTCCTCGCGGGCCAGCGCCGCCCAGGTGTCCTTGTCGGCGACCGCGTCGACCAGCAGCAGGGTCTCCTCCTGGTCGCCGTGGACCATGGCGCTGGTCACCCAGTCCCAGGCGAGCCCGCGCCGGTAGGCGTTGTCCGGGGTGGACCCGGCGGTGACCAGGGCGATCCGGCGGCCGCGCGGGTCGGCGACCAGCTGGCCGAGCAGGCAGACCACCAGCCAGCGGGCGGGGCGTTGGGAGGCCTGGCGCAGGGCCGTGAGCATGGCGTTGGCGTCGGCGCCGGCCGGCAGGTGGCTGACCCGGCAGCCGCGGGTGCCGGCGTCGAAGGCGCGGTCGGGCAGGGTGCGGGCGAGTTCCGCCGCGCCTTCGGCCGCCCGGGCCGAGCCGGCGTACCCGCGCTCGGGCCCGCCGTCCGCGCCGATCACCACCAGTTCGATGCCGCCGCCGGTCATCCGTACCGCCCCCATCCGTGCCCGTGCCCTCGGCCTGCGCCGCTCCGTGGCCTCCGGGCCGCGCCCGGGCTGGCCCCGGCCCTGGCCGCCGCGCCGGTGCCGTCCGCCGCTCAAGCTACCGTCGCGGCGCCGCCGCCGGGTCCGCAACCAGCGCATCCGGGACCTCCGGGGGCGCGAGGACGGGACCATGGGCCCTGTCGCCGCTCCGCCGGGCGCTGCACGATCGGGTCATGGACCGTGACGAGCGCGTGGAGGAGCTGGCCGAGGCCGAGTGCCGCCGCCTGCTGGGCACCGTGCCCGTGGGGCGGGTGGTGTACACCGCGCACGCCCTGCCGGCCGCGCTGCCGGTGGTGTTCGAGGTCGCCGCGGACGGACGGCTGATGCTGGCCCTGTGCGAGGGCAGCCCCGCCTCCCGGGCCCTGGACGGCACGGTGGCCGCGTTCCAGGCGGACGCCCTGGACCCGGCGGCCCGGACCGGCTGGAGCGTGCTGGTGCGCGGCCG
The DNA here is from genome assembly GCF_040651175.1 of Kitasatospora sp. NPDC048540. Taxonomy (NCBI): domain Bacteria; kingdom Bacillati; phylum Actinomycetota; class Actinomycetes; order Kitasatosporales; family Streptomycetaceae; genus Kitasatospora; species Kitasatospora sp. NPDC048540. Next base: position 27,733 of record NZ_JBEZIR010000004.1, on the reverse strand, counting down.
GGCCGAGGTGGTCCGCGACCCGGTCCGGCACGGCGCCCTGCGCGCGGGCGGCCTGGCCCCGTGGGCCGACGGCGGCGCCCCGGTGTACGTCGCGCTCGCCCCCGAACTGGTCTCCGGCCACCGGCTGCGCCCGGCCGCGCGCGCCGTCCGGGACCACGGCCGCCGTGCAGCGGCACCCTCCTGACAGGTGACCGGCGAGTAGGCATACTCTCCGACAGTCACGGCGGCGGCCCGGGCGGGCCGCGCCGCCGTAGCCCGGAGCCCCTACCCCCATGGAGCGCACCTTGACCACCTTCGCCTCCCTCGCCGACCTGGCCGCCGCGGTCGGCACCGAGCTCGGCACCAGCGAGTGGCACACCCTGGACCAGCAGCGGGTGGACCTGTTCGCCGAGGCGACCGGCGACCACCAGTGGATCCACGTGGACCCGGCGCGCGCCAAGGAGAGCCCGTTCGGCGGCACCATCGCCCACGGCTACCTGACGCTGTCGCTGATCCCCGTGCTGGCCAAGGAGTGCTACCAGGTCGACGGGGTGCGGATGGCGCTCAACTACGGCTCGGAGAAGGTCCGCTTCCCGGCGCCGGTGCCGGTCGGTACGGCGGTGCGGGCGACCGCGCTGCTGGTGTCGGCCGAGGAGGTGGCCGGCGGGGTGCAGGTGGTGGTCCGGTTCACCATCACCAGCGCGGACTCCGCAAAGCCGCACTGCGTCGCGGACACCATCACGCGCTTCTACGCGGCCTGACCGCCCGGCGGGCCCGGCCGGGGTGGCCGGGCCCGCCGGGCGCGGCCTAGGCCGAACGGTGCGCCTGCGCCGTTTCCACCGCGTGAGCAGGGCATTCGCCCGGTAATGTCCCATTCGACGGCCGTCGTGCGGCGCCGGGCTCCTCCGGTCTCCGTACGCGCCTCGGCATGCCGACCGCCGCCCAGCACGGCCGGCGGTGCCGCCGAACGGATGTCGCTCCCGTGGAGGTGCCGTGCCCCGCCCCGCCCCCTGGATCTCCCGTGCCGCAGGCCGGGCCGCCGGCCGCGCCGTCGACCTGACGCTGCAGCTCGGCGCCGAACTCGCCGACACCAAGCGGCTGAAGGCCCTGCCCAGGACCACCTGGCACCGGATGCGCACCGAGGCCTTCGGCGCCGATCCGAGCGGCTACCGGCTCTGGCGGGTGCAGAACTCCCCCAACTTCGCCGAGGGCGCCTTCCGCAACCCCGTCCCCACCCGGCGGCTGGTGTACGAGCGGTCGCCGCTGGAGGCGACCCGGGCCCAGCTGGCCGGCGACAAGACCCGCCGGGCGCCGGCCGCCGCCGTCCCGGTGCACCGGCTGCTGCCCACCGAGCTGGCCACCCGGCCGGCCTCGGGCCTGCGGCTGACCTGGCTGGGCCACGCCTCGGTGCTCGCGGAGCTGGACGGCCGGCGGGTGCTGTTCGACCCGGTCTGGGACGAGCGGTGCTCGCCGTTCTCCTGGATCGGCCCGAAGCGGCTGCACCCGGTGCCGATCCCGCTGCGCGAACTGGGCCCGGTGGACGTGGTGGTGATCTCGCACGACCACTACGACCACCTGGACATGCCGACCGTCAAGGTCCTGGCCAGGACCGGGACGGTGTTCGCCGTCCCGCTCGGGGTCGGCGCGCACCTGGAGCACTGGGGGGTGCCGACCCGGCGGATCGTCGAACTGGACTGGTGGCAGTCGGCCGAGGTGGCCGGGCTGACGCTGACCGCCACCCCGGCCCGGCACTACTGCAGCCGCGGCCCGCGGACCAGCGCCCACTACCTGTGGTCGTCCTGGGTGGTGGCCGGTCCCCGGCACCGGGTCTTCCACAGCGGTGACTCCGGCTACTTCCCGGGCTTCACCGAGATCGGTTCCCGGCTCGGCCCGTTCGACGCCACGATGATGCAGGTCGGGGCGTACAGCGACTACTGGCCCGAGGTCCACATGACCCCCGAGGAGGGCGTTCAGGCGCACCGGGACCTCGGCGGGGCCGTGCTGCTGCCGATCCACTGGGGCACCTTCAACCTGGCGCCGCACCCGTGGGAGGAGCCCGCCGAGCGGGCCGTCGCGGCGGCCAGGGCGCTCGGGGTGACGCTGGTCGCGCCGCGTCCCGGCAAACCGTTCGAGCCGGCCGACCCGCCGGCCGTGAAGCTGTGGTGGCGTCCGGTCGCGGCGATGCCCGAGGAGCCGGCCGCCCTGCGGGTGCCGGAGGACTTCACGGTCGCCGCCCCCGAGAAGCCGGCCAGCGTGGAGGACGACGGCGTCACGGTCTGACCCCGGCCGCGCGGCCCGTACCGGAGTGCCGGTGCGGGCCGCGCGCCGTACGGGCGTCAGCCGCGGCGGGCGCGGTCGCCCAGCACCAGCCGCCAGGCCCCCTGCTGGACCAGCAGGGTGAGCACGCCGGCCAGCATGATGCCGGCCAGGTTGAGCGCGAGCTGGACGGCCGAGCCCCAGGCCTGTGCGTAGTCGCCGTACGCGAGCGCCACGGCGGCGTTGGCGGCAGCGGGGACGGTGGTCACCGAGATCGCCACCCCGACCAGGGCGCCGGCCTTGGCGGAGGTCAGCGAGAGCAGGCCGACGATGCCTGCCAGGAAGGCGACCACGAAGGACATCGCGTCCGGCTGCCAGATGAACGAGGTGTTGGGCCGGGCCGAGTCGAACCCGGCCCGGGTGAACAGGCCCAGGGCGTCCATCAGCAGGGTGAAGCCGACGGTCAGCACCATCGCCACCGCGAACCCGGCCACCAGCGCCGTCAGTGAGCGGAGCGCCGGCCGGGCCCTCCACTGGACCAGCGCCACGCAGAGTCCGGCGATCGGTCCGAACTCCGGGCCGACCGCCATCGCGCCGACCACCAGGATCGCGCTGTCCAGCACCGCGCCGCAGGCCGCGAGCATCGTCGCGACGGTCAGGAAGGCGAGGTAGACGACGGTGAGGGTGGACTCCTCACGCGTGATGTCGGAGACCGCCTCCCAGACCAGCGCGTCGGCGCCCTCGCCGGGCGCTGCGCGCTCGGCCTCGTCGGCGGCGGCGGAGATGGTCAACCCGACCTCGCTGACGTCGATCGCGCCGCGTTCGCGAAGCCCCAGCGCGCGCAGGTCCCCGAGCACCTCGTCGGCGGCCTCCCGGGCCACGTCGCACAGCACCAGGTCGCCGGCGGGCCGCACGGCGCTGCCCGGCAGCAGGACCACGTGGGTCACCCCCACCACCGAGTCCAGGCGGGCCAGCACGGCGTCGCGGAGGTCAGCGGGGACGATCAGGCGTAGGTGCAGCACGGCGGCTCCGGGCGGGTAGGGACGGCGGCCTGGTCCACCGTAGGCCCACCCGGGCGGCGCCACCGGAGCGGCCTGCTGGAACACGTTGCAGGTTCTGCCCCGCCGTCGGCGCCGCCCGGGCCGGCGTACCGGCGCGGCCGGTCTGCCAGGATGATCCCGTGACGGATGCCATGAGCAAGGAGACGGCGGACCAGGACGCGGGCCGGTCGTTCGCCGATCTGCTGCGGATCGAGGAGCTGGACGAGAACCTGTTCCGCGGCCGGTGCCATGCCGGGGCGCCGATGCGGGCGTTCGGCGGCCAGGTCGCGGCGCAGGCGTTGACGGCGGCCGGGCGGACCATCGAGCCGCGCCGCCGGGTGCACTCCCTGCACGGGTACTTCCTGCGCCCGGGCGATCCGCAACGGCCGATCATCTACCAGGTGGACCAGGTGCGCGACGGCATGTCGTACGCCACCCGCCGGGTGACGGCCGTTCAGCGCGGCGAGGCGATCTTCACCCTCTCCGCCTCGTTCAAGGTCCCGGAGGCGTCCGGCGAACGCCAGCGCACCATGCCGCCGGTGCCCGGACCGGACGAGCTGCCGGACCCGTTCGTCGCCTGGGAGCGCGCCGACCCGGAGGACTTCGCCCGGGCCACCGACTTCCGCGCCCTCGACATGCGGTTCATCCCCGCCGACACCCCGGGGCTGCCCCCGGAACTCCCGGGCGTGCCGCAGCAGTTCGTCTGGCTGCGGACCGGCACCCCGCTGCCGGCCGAGGACCCGCTGCTCCAGGTCTGCGCCCTGACCTACCTGTCCGACCTCACCCTGGCCTCCACCACCGCGCTGCACCTGCAGCCGCACCGGTTCCAGCGCACCGGGCCGCCGCTGATCACGCTCGCCTCGCTCGACCACGCGATGTGGTTCCACCGCCCGTTCCGGGCCGACGAGTGGCTGCTGTTCGCCCAGCGCAGCCCCTCGGTCTCGGACGGGCGGGGTCTGGCGCTCGGCGAGTTCTACGACCGCGACGGGCTGCTGGTGGCCTCCGCGGTGCAGGAGACCCTCGTGCGCGAGCGGAGGCCCGGCGCCAGGTAGGCCGTGCCGGTGACCCCGGCCAGGGCCCGGAGGCGCTGCTCGGCGCGGCGGCGGCGAACCGCGAACGCCCTGGCCGGACCGGACGCCGACGGCGGCCGGCGGGCCCCGGGCCGCCCGGCCTGATCAGGCCTCATACCGACCCGGGCACCCGCCCCGTATCATGGGCGGGTGACCAAGGTTGACCTGTCACCACGGCCGGTGGAGGCGATGTCGCCCCGTCAGCTCGAACGGCGCCGGAGTCTGCTCCGGGCCGCCCTCGCCCTGGTGACCGAGATCGGCGTCGAGCGGCTCCAGATGAAACAGGTGTCGGAGCGCTCCGGGGTGGCGCTCGGCACGGCCTACCGCTACTTCTCCTCCAAGGACCATCTGCTGGCGGCGGCGATCGCCGACTGGCACCGGCTGCTGCTGGCCGACCTGGTGGCCGAACAGCGCGGCGCGCGCTCCGGGCCGTCCGACACCGACCGGACGATCCGCTTCGTGCGGCACGGCATGCGGGCCTACCAGCGCCAGCCCGAACTGGCCAGGCTGCGGGTGGCGGTCGCCACCTCGACCGACCCGTTCGCCAGCGAGGCGCTGCAGGGCATGGCCCGGGCCGACCGGGCGGCGCTGGACGCGGTGATGTCGGAGGTCCCGGACGCGGCCGGCGACCTGGTCCGGCACATCGTCGGCCATGCCTGGCAGGGCGAGCTGACCGCCTGGGTGACCGGCCGCGCCACCCTCGACGACGCCCGGCGGCGCCTGGAGGACGTGGTCCGGCTGGTGCTCACCCCGTACGAACCGGCCTGACCGGCCTGCCCGAACCGGCCCGGGCCGGACCTTGATAGCCCGAACGGGTGAACCCGGGCGGCCCCTGCCACCTGCACGGAGGTCTTGACTTCCAGGCCCTGCCCAGACTTAACCCGGACGTATCGACCGTTAACGCCGCCCTGTGATGCTCACTGCCATGAACGCCCAGCCGTCCGCGGCCGCGCCCGCCGCGCAGGCCCGACCCGACACCTTCCCGCTGCCCAAGCGGCACCGGCGCCTGATCGCCTGCACCGCCGTCGCCGCCTCCGTCGCGCTCGGCGCCCTCGGGGTCGGCGCCACCGTGGAGACCGTGCGCCACGGCGTGCCCGCCGCCAGCGCCGCCGCGCTGAAGTGGTGAGGCCCGTGCGGCGAGCGGATACTGCAGGTGACCATAGGTCTTCGGCCCGAGGAGGCACCATGGCTACCGGCACCGTGCGGTCGTACCACCAGGACCACGGCTACGGCTACATCGTCCCCGACGACGGCGGCCCCGAGCTGACCGTCTACTACGACTCGATCATGGGGATCGAGGACCACCGGCTGGAGACCGGACAGCCGGTCGAGTACGACGCCACCATGCAGGAGCTCCGCCCGGTCGCGGAGCGCGTCCGCCCGAAGTAGCCGCGCCCGGCAGGCGCCCCGCACCCACCCGCACCCGCTCTCGGATCGGCCCCGGCCCCGGAATCACTCCGGTCGGCCGGGGCCGCAGTCCTGCGGGCGGGAGTGACGGCCCGAGCGCGGCTCCGGCTCGGGGTCGGCGGCCGGGGCGTAACGGGCTGCGGGCGCCCGCAGCAGCCAGGCCCGGCCGGCCGGGACGATCAGCCGCATCCGCGCCAGCAGGTCGAGGACGTCCCGGCGGAAGGCCGGGCGGTCCGCCAGGTACTCGGGGCTCCAGCCGGCCCGCAGGCCGTGGTCGTCGGTGACGTCGCCGAGGGCGCCGTCTATCAGGGCGTCGGGGATCAGGACGGCCGGCGGCGCGGTGTCCTCGGGCAGCGGCCGCAACTCCTCGACCAGTGCCTGCACCAGGAGCAGCGCGGCCTGGGCGAGGGTCCCGGTCCCGGGCAGCGCGAGGTCGGTGAGCTCGCCCGCCGGGTCGATCAGGGCCACGCCCTCGGCCCGCGCCTCGGTCTGCAGGCCGAGGAAGTCGGCGAACAGCACCGCCTCCGCGCCCCGGCGACGCAGCAGCCACTCGCGCTCGGCCGGCCGGAGCTCGTCCAGCAGCACCACGGGCGTCTCCACCAGCAGCCGGCGGACCGCCAGTTCGGGTCCGGCCGCGGCCAGCGGCGCGGCCGGGGCCAGCGCCGCCGCCAGCTCCCGGTCGACCACCAGGCCGTGCGGGTCGTGGCCGACCACCTGCCAGTCCTTGAGCACGTCCAGCGCCCGCGGGTGCTCGAGGTCGGGGGCCCGGCCGTCGGCCAACGCGCCGAGCGCCAGCACCAGACAGGCGTAGGTGGCGGGTTCGAAGCCCGGCAGGGCCCGGCCCGGCAGCGGCGCCTTCTGCAGCCGGGCGTACCGGCCGGCCACCGTCAGCCGGTAGCCGAGGACCTGCTCGAAGCGCTCGGCCAGCCAGTCGGCGTGACGGCGGATCAGCGGGAAACCGGCGGCGTGCGGCCCGCCGCCGGTGACCAGCGGCTGTGCCAGCAGCAGCCGGGCCGCGGTCCGCCGCTCCACGGCCACGGCCGGCTCGTCCGGGCCGCGCGGCCGCTCCGGCTTGCGGTGCCTGCCCGAGCTGCCGCCGGCCCCGGGAACGCCCTGGTCGGCGGCGTCGCGCCGGCCCCGGCGGTAGCGCTGCGGCCGGGTGCGCAGCACGGCCGAGTGGTGGGCGGTCGGTCCGTGCCACCAGCTGGTGGTGGCCGCGGCGGGGTCGGCCGGGTCGGGGGCGCCGCCGAGGTGGCGGGCGCCGTAGAGGCCGAACGTCGCGGTGAACAGGTCGTGCGCGGCCTGCGGTGCGGCTTCGGCGAGCCGGGCGGCGAGCTCCTGGGCGGCCGGGTACAGGTCGGCCGACGGCTGGGCCGTGAGCTGCCCCGCCCCGCCCGCGCGCCCGCTCCCCGTGCGACCGCGCGCCTTCCCGGCGCCGGTCGCGTACTCGTGCTGCTCCATGTCGCCCACCAGAGTAGACGGTGGCCCCCGCCCGCCGCAGGCTCGCCCGCCCTCCCGGGGCCCCGCCGCGCCGGGCGCCCCCCGGCCGCGGGACCCCGGCGCCGCCGACCCGCTACGCACGGGTAACAACCTCTTCCCCAGCTCGGGGACGGTCCCCTATCGTCTCGGACATGCCGAACCTGCCCGACGTCGTGCTGTGGTCGATACCGGCCTTCGCCCTGCTCGCCGTCCTGGAGATGGTCTCCTACCGGTTCCATCCGGACGAGGACGAGCTTGGGTACGCGGCCAAGGACACCGGCACCAGCCTCGGCATGGGCCTCGGCAGCCTGCTGTTCGACGCCGGCTGGAAGATCCCGATCGTGGCCGTCCACTCCGCGCTGTACGAGCTGACCCCGCTGCGGGTGCCGGTGCTCTGGTGGACCGTCCCGCTGATGCTGCTGGCGCAGGACTTCTGCTACTACTGGCAGCACCGCGGCCACCACGTGATCCGCATCCTGTGGGCCTCGCACGTGGTGCACCACTCCAGCCGGCACTACAACCTGTCGACGGCGCTGCGCCAGCCCTGGACCGGCGCCACCGGCTGGGTCTTCTACGTCCCGATGATCCTGGCCGGGGTGCACCCGGCCGCGCTGGCGTTCTGCTCCTCGGTCAACCTGGTCTACCAGTTCTGGATCCACACCGAGCGGATCGGCCGGCTGCCCCGGCCGTTCGAGTACGTCCTCAACACGCCCTCGCACCACCGGGTGCACCACGCCTCGCAGGGCGGCTACCTGGACCGCAACTTCGGCGGCATCCTGATCCTCTTCGACCGGCTGTTCGGCAGCTTCACCGCGGAGACCGCGCGGCCGGTGTACGGCCTGACCAAGAACCTGAGCACCTACAATCCCCTGCGGGTGGCTACCCACGAGTACGTTTCGATCGGCCGGGACCTGGCCGCGGCCGGCAGCTGGGGCGACCGGGTCCGCCACCTCATCAAGGGCCCGGGCTGGCAGCCCGGCGCCACCGACCGCCCGGAGGGCACCCCCGCATGAGCATCACCCGACGCCTTCGCACCGCCCGCGGCCTGCTGGCCGGATACGCCGCCACCTCGGCCGTCCACCTCGGGGCGATCGCGACCGGCGCCTCCGTCCTGCGGCACGCCACCAAGCCGGCCCTGATGCCGCTGCTGGCGGCCCAGACGCTGGCGGCCCGCGGCACCAGGACTCCGAAGCTGCTGGCGCCCGCGCTGCTGCTCAGCGCGGGCGGCGACGTGGCGCTCCAACTCGACGACGAGACCGCCTTCCTGGCCGGGATGGGCTCCTTCGCCGCCGCCCACGTCTGCTACGTGACGATGTTCGTCCAGCAGGGCGCCCTCACCGACCGGCGGCGCACCATCCTGGTCTCGGCGGCCTACGCCACCGCCTGGGCCACGCTGATCAGCCGGCTGTGGCCGGGGCTCGGCGAGTTGAGGATCCCGGTGGCGGCGTACAGCCTGCTGCTCGCCTCGACCGCCGTCACCTCGGCCGGGCGCGGCTGGCGGACGGGGCTGGGCGGGGCGCTGTTCCTGCTCTCGGACACCCTGATCGCCACCCGGATCGCGGGCTGGAAGGAGCTGCCCGGCCACGAGCTGCTGATCATGTCGACATACATCGTGGCGCAGTTCCTGCTGGCCTCCGGCACCCTGGCGGCGCTGGAGGCGGAGGACGCCGACCGGGAGCCGGAGCCCGGCGCGTTCGCCGGACTCGCCGGGGAACGGCTCAGCGCCCCGGCGTGACCACGGGGCGCTGAACGGCGGCCGGCCCGGGCGGCCGGCCTTGTCGCGGCGTCAGGACTGCGGGCCGTCCGCGGGGCGGCGGCGCAGCAGCCAGAAGCCGGCGATCCCGGCCGCGACCAGGACTCCCCCGGCGGCGAGCTGCCGCCCGTCGGTGTCGATCGAACCGCCGAGACCGGTCCCGACCGCACCGTGCGGGGCGGCCGGCCCGTCCGGCTGGACGGCCGGGTGGCTGCCCTCCTGCGCGGTGGCGGGGTGGCTGCTCTCCTGGCCGGCGCCGGTGCCCCAGGTGGCGGAGCCGGTGACGGAGACCGCACCGGTGAAGGTGTCGCCGTTGGGGCACTTGCCGTCGATGCCCCAGGAGTTGCCCTGGAGCGCCTTCTTGACGGTGCCGACCAGGTCCTGCTGCGCGACCAGCTTCGCCGGGCCGCTGTACTTGCCGTCGGGGCCGACGGTGAGGGTGGCCGAGCCCCCGGTGAAGGCCTGGGAGTTCGCGGTCACGGTCTTCACCGAGCTGGTGTCGCAGGTGACGCTGACGGTCACGGTCTGGCCGGGGGCACCCTCGGCCGGACTCACCCAGGCGGGAGCGACGTCCTTGGCATGGGCCGTCGGCCCGGCGAGGACGACCATGGCGGTCGCGCCGAGCAGGGCTGCGGCGGCCGTACACGTGCGGCGCATGCCGTACCTCCAGGGGTTCTCGGGTGCAGCGGCGGACGCCCATCGTCCACGTGGTCGAACAGCTACACCCGGTCACCCGCGACGCTAGGCAGCGCCACGCCGGGCGGCCACCCGGCGTGGGCCGTTCGGGTCCGTCCGGTCACTCCCGGTGACCGTGCGGGGCGGCGCGGCACGGCGGAACGCCGCTCAGACGTCGAGGTCGACCACCACGGGCGCGTGGTCCGAGGTGCCCTTGCCCTTGCGGGCCTCCCGGTCGACAAAGCTGTCGGTGACGGCGTCGGCGAAGGGCTTGTTGGCGAAGGTGAGGTCGATCCGCATGCCGCGGTTCTTCGGGAACGCCAGCTGTCGGTAGTCCCAGTAGGTGTACGGGCGGTCGTACTTCAGCGGGCGCGGCACCACGTCCTGCAGACCGGCGGCGGCCAGGGCGGCGAGCGCGGCCCGCTCCGGCTCGGTGACGTGGGTCTGGCCCTCGAAGGCGGCGACGTCGAAGACGTCCTCGTCGGCCGGGGCGACGTTGTAGTCGCCGAGGACGGCGAACGGGCGGGGACCGGCCGCGTCCGCCAGGACAGTCTCGCGCAGGGCGGCCAGCCAGTCCAGCTTGTACTGGTAGTGCGGGTGGCCCACCTCGCGCCCGTTGGGCACGTAGACCGACCAGACCCGCACCGGGCCGCAGGTGGCGGCGACGGCCCGCGGCTCGACCTCCGGCAGCAGCGCCCCGTCGGCGAGGTACCCGGGCTGCCCGGGCAGGTCGCGCACCACGTCCTCGAGGCCGATCCGGGACAGCACGGCCACGCCGTTCCACCGCCCGGTGCCGTGCGCGGCGCTCTCGTAGCCGAGCTCCTTGACCGCGTCGGCCGGGAAGGCGTCGGTGGAGCACTTGAGCTCCTGCAGGCAGAGCACGTCGGGCCCGGCGCTCTCCAGCCACTCCAGGAGCTTGGGCAGCCGGGCGGTGACGGAGTTGATGTTCCAGGTGGCGATGCGGACTGTCACGGCTGGCGGCCTTCCCGGGTGCTGCGGACGTGCTGCGGACGAGGGTGGGCGCCACGGCGGACGCCCACCCCGAACATACCGTCCGGCACCGACAGTCCCGGCAGGCTCAGCGGCCGGGGTGCACCACGGCGGCCGAGCCGCCGCCCCGCCGGACGGGCTCCGCCGCCGCCCGCCAGCGGCCGTCCGGCAGCCGCTCCACACCGGTGGCGGCGCCGATCTCACCGCCGTCCACGAAGACCTGGCCGAGCGCCTCCAGCCGGGCCCGCTCGGGCAGCGCGAGGAAGGCGGGCTCGGCGCTGGTCGCGGCGGTGTTGCGCTGGCTGGCCCGGGGCGCGGCGATCGCCTGCTCCAGGGTCAGGCCGCGGTCGATCCGGCCGAGCACCACCTGCAGCGCGGTGGTGATGATGGTCGAACCGCCGGGCGAACCGGTGGCGAACAGCGGCCGGCCGTCCTTGAGCACGATGGTCGGCGAGATCGAGGACCGCGGCCGCTTGCCGGGGCCGGGCAGGTTCGGGTCCGGCACCCCCGGGGTGGCCGGTGCGAAGGAGAAGTCGGTCAGCTCGTTGTTGAGCAGGAATCCCCGCCCCGGCACGGTGATCCCGCTGCCGCCGGTCTGTTCGATCGTCAGGGTGTAGGAGACCACGCTGCCCCAGCGGTCGGCGACCGTCAGATGGGTGGTGCTCGGGCCCTCGTAGGTCTCGGTGACCGCCGGACCGCTGCTCGCGCAGGCCGCCGGGTGGTACGGGTCGCCGGGGGCGAGCGGGCTGGTCAGGGCGTGGTCGGGGCTGATCAGGCAGGCCCGGGCGGCGGCGAACGCCGGGGAGAGCAGCTGCGCCGTGGGGACGTCGCTGAAGCGCGGGTCGCCGACCCAGCGGCCGCGGTCCGCGAAGGCGATCCGGCTGGCCTCCAGGAAGCGGTGGTAGTACTGGGTGTCGTCGAGCCTGGAGAGGTCGCTGCGGGCGAGGATGCCGAGCGCCTCGCCGCCGGTGGTGCCGCCGGAGGACGACGGGGCGATGCCGTCGACCTCCAGACCGCGGTAGGGGACCTTGGTCGGCTGCTGGACCAGCGCCCGGTAGGCGGCCAGATCGGCGGTGGTGACCTGGCCGGGGCGGGCGTTGCGCCCGGACGCGGGGTCGACCGGCGGGTGCTGGAGGGTACGGACGATGTCCGCCCCGATCGGACCGCGGTAGAGCGCGTCGACGCCCTCGCGGCCCAGCTCCCGGTAGGTGGCGGCGAGGTCCGGGTTGCGGAACCGCGAACCGACCACCGGGAGCGCGCCGTTCGGCAGGAACAGCTGCCGGGTGGCCGGGAAGTCCTGGAAGCGCGCCTGGTTGAGCGCGGTCTGGTCCTGGAACGTCCGGTCGACCGTGAACCCGCGGTCGGCGATCCGCTCGGCCGGGCGCAGCACCTCGCCGAGCGAGCGGGTGCCCCACAGGTCGAGCGCCTTCTGCCAGGTCGCGGGCGTGCCGGGGACACCCACTGACAGGCCGCTGGTGACCGCGTCGGCGAAGGCCAACGGCTTGCCGTTCTCCAGGAACAGGGTCTCGTCGGAGCGGTGGGAGGCGGTCTCCCGACCGTCCAGCGTGGAGACCCGGCCGGTACGGGCGTCGTAGAAGACGAAGTAGCCCCCGCCGCCGATGCCGGCCGAGTACGGCTCGGTCACCCCCAGCGCGGCCGCCACCGCGACGGCCGCATCCACCGCGTTGCCGCCGCCCCGCAGCACCTCGATCCCGGCCGCCGTGGCGTCGGCGTCGACGCTGGCGACCGCACCCCCGGACCCGGTCGCCTCGGGACTCTTGGGCGGGGACCCGGCGGCCCGGGCGGGCATCCCTGCCGCACAGACCAGGGCGGCGGCGAGCGCCAGAGCGGGGACGGAGCGGGCCAGGACTCTCATACGGACCTCCTGAGTCGGCGTCAGCTCTCCGTTCTTTCACACGTGTGGTGCACAGGACAACGGCGCATCGAGGCACGGCCCGCCGGTGGACGCCCACCCGTTCGCCGCCGGAAACGACGAAGCGGTGCCTCCCGCAGCGACTTCCGTCACTGTGGGAGGCACCGCTTCGTCGGTACTTCCTGGTGCGCGAGGGGGGAGTTGAACCCCCACGCCCTTTCGGGCACTGGAACCTGAATCCAGCGCGTCTGCCTATTCCGCCACCCGCGCCCGAGTGCTGAGCACAACCCTACCCGATCCCCGGCACCGCTCTGACCACCCGGGATGTCCCGGGCCGGGCTCCTAGTGGAGCGTGGCGCGCTCGGCTCGGCGGCGCTTGACGGTGCGGAACCGGCGGGCCACCTGGCGGGCCAGGTCCGCCGCGCCGACCAGGCCGGCCTCGTTTCCCAGTGCCGCGGGCACGATCCCGGCCTCGGGCCGGAAGCCGCGGCCGGTGAGGGTCCGGCGGAAGGCGTCCTGGGCCGGGCCGAGCAGCAGGTCGCCGGCCTCGGAGACGCCGCCGCCCACCACGAAGCGGCCCGGGTCGAGGGCGGCGGCCAGGTTGGCGATGCCGACGCCGAGCCAGCGGCCGACCTCGTACAGCAGCTCGACCGCGACCGGGTCGCCGTCCCGGGCCGCCTCGGTGACCAGCGGTCCGGTGATCCCGCCCACCACGCCGCCGGCCCTGGCCAGCAGCGGTTCGACCACCGGGGACTCCTCCTCCACCAGGCCGCGGGCCTCGCGCACCAGCGCGTTGCCGGAGGAGTACTGCTCCCAGCAGCCGCGGTTGCCGCACGGGCAGCGGTGCCCGCCCGGCACCACCTGCATGTGCCCGAACTCGCCGGCCAGCCCGTACTTGCCCCGGTCGACGTAGCCGTCGCGGACCACCGCGCCGCCGATGCCGGTGCCCAGGGTGATCATCACCATGTGGTCCTCGCCGCGTCCGGCCCCGAACCGCCACTCCGCCCAGGCGGCGGCGTTGGCGTCGTTCTCCACCACCACCGGGAACCGCAGCCGCTCGCTGAGCGCGTCCCGCAGCGGCTCGCCGCGCCAGTTCAGGTGGGGGGCGAACAGCACCCGGGAGCGGTCCGCGTCCACCCAGCCGGCCGCGCCGATGCCCACCGCGTGCACGTCGTGCTTGTCGGCCAGCTCCAGCACCAGCTCGACGATGACGTCCTCGACCACCCGGGCGCTCTTGTTCTTGTCGGGCGTCTCGGTCCGGATCCGGTCCAGCACCCGGCCCTCGCCGTCGACCACGCCGGCCACCACCTTGGTACCGCCGATGTCGACACCGATGGTCGGCAGCCGGAGCACTCCGGCGGGCAGGGTGCGCCGGCGGCGGTCGGCGCCGCGCGGGCCGAGGCCGAACAGGGTGGGCAGGACCGGCGGCCGTGCGGCGTCGTTCGGGGTGCTCACTGGGGTGGACGCTCCTTCGGGTCGGATCGGGAAGGGGTACGGGACGGGGTACGGGACGGGGTACGGGAAGGGGAGGGACGGGCTGCCTGCCATCCTCCCCCTTGTCACCGCCGCGCAGGGGTCAGGGACGGGACGGGGCCGGTGTGGATTTCCGGGCCGTCCGGCACCGGTCGCGGTCCGGGGGTCCCGCTCCTGAGTGATCCCTGTACGGCCGGCCGGGTGACCGGTCTGACGATCCGGCAGGTTCCGCGCCGGGGCTGCGGCCGATCGGCCCGGGCGTACGAGATGATCTGTGCACCCGGAAGAATCGTCCGGTCGGGTGGCAGACTTGGGGGGTTGCCCACCGGAGCCTCACAGAAATGTGATCTTCGTCTCAGGTTCCACTCAGATTCACCGGCAACTGACCACCCGTCCCACCCCGTCTGATCCTTTGGAGCACGTCCTGGGCGCCCCGAGCCCCGGGCGACCGCAACCCGGATACGAGAAATCCTTCATGCAACTGACTGGCACACCCTTCCTCGTCGTCACGATCATCCTCGTGCCGATCTCCATCGCAGCCGCACTGCTGCTCTGGGGGCGGGTGCGTGGGCCCCGGCCCGTGAAGCTGCTGAGCAGAACGGCCATGATCCTGTTCTGCCAGCTGACGGCGGTGACGACGGTCTTCGTCATGGTCAACAACGCCAACCTGATCTACGGCAGCTGGGACGACCTGCTCGGTACCGGCGACCACGTCCGGGCGGTGCCGAAGGTCCCGGCCGACACCGGCAGCGGCAGCGGCTCGGACAGCAAGACCCGGGCCAAGGTGATCCAGTCGTTCACCGGCGTCGGCGACCCGAAGGTGCCCGGCGACGTCCAGAACACCGAGCTGAAGGGCGAGGTGTCCGGTGTGGACGGCGAGGTGCTGGTCTGGCTGCCGCCGCAGTACAACGACCCGGCGTACAAGGACAAGAACTTCCCGGTGGTCGAGCTGCTGCCGGGCTGGCCGGGCTCGTCCAAGACCTGGTTCGGCACGCTGAAGGTGTCCGACCAGCTCAAGCCGATGATGGAGAAGGGCGAGGTGGCGCCGTTCATCCTGGTGTCGCCCCGGACCAACCTGCTGGGCGACGACGTGGACACCGGCTGCGCCGACGTCCCCGGCAAGGTCAACGCGGACACCTGGCTGTCGCGTGACGTGCCGCAGATGGTGCTGGACAACTTCCGGGCCGACCCGTCGCCCGAGCGCTGGGCGGTGGCCGGCTACTCGGCCGGCGGCCACTGCGCCGGCAAGCTCGCGCTGGAGCACCCCAACCGGTACCGGGCCGGGGTCAGCCTCTCCGGCTACAGCGACCCGGGCCAGGAGCCGCACTCGCTGACCGCGAAGGACCCGGTGCTCAAGGAGAAGTCCAACCTCCTGAACATCCTCAAGAACTCCCAGACCCCGCCCAAGGTCGCCCTGTTCGTCAGCGGCAACAAGGGTGACGGGTTCGAGGCCGCGGCCGCCCTCAAGGCGGCCGCCAAGGCCCCGACCACCGTCACCACGGTGGAGACCACCGGCCCGCACGCCAGCGATGTGTGGCGCCCGATGGTCCCCGACGTGTTCAAGTGGCTGACCGGCGTGATCCCGGTCCAGCACTGAGCCTCCCGGCCGTCCACGGCCGACGCGAAGGGCCCCCGGCAGTGCGCCGGGGGCCCTTCGCGTCGGTCCGGCCGGCTCAGCGGCGGCGGGCCGAGCGCGGCGCGCGCGGGTAGGGGAACAGCCGCGGGCTGCGCTTGGCGGCCACGTCCTCGATCCAGCCGAAGGCCACGATGCACAGGCCGATCAGCGGCCAGGCCAGCAGCATCGGCACCCAGTCGCTGTCCAGCAGCCAGGGCACGTTCTCGGCCAGCACCGGCACGTACCAGGTCAGGCCGAACAGGCTGATCGCGGCCGTGATGGCCAGGTTGTGCCAGAGGTAGACGGTGACCGCCCGGGAGTTCAGCAGGCTGATCCAGCCCGCCCAGCGCTTGAGCCGCGGCGGCCACTCGTCCCAGGACGGGCTGGCCGCCAGCAGCAGCAGGACGAAGCCGAACGACCAGACCGCCTGGCCGAGGCTGCTGTCCTCCAGGTTCTGCGGGCCGCCCTCGTCGTTGGTGCCGTTCAGGGTCCACCAGAGCGAGACCGCCATCACGAACGGCACGATCGACGGCAGCACGTACCGCGGGAAGCGGCTGAGCAGCCCCTCCTGGTACGCCATGCCCAGCATCCAGCAGGAGCCGTAGGTGGCGAAGCCGTCGACCACGCTGTAGATCTCCGGGCGGAAGTCGACGTAGCCGAGCTGCATGACCACGCAGAACAGCATGGGGGCCGGCAGCACCAGCCACGGGATCCGCCGCAGCAGCGCCAGCATCAGCGGGGACAGCAGCACGAACCACAGGTAGGCCCGCAGGTACCAGAGCGGACCGGCCGCGTGCTCGCCCCACGCATGGTCCAGCAGGCCGTGGACGCCGGGCAGCGGGTCGCCGTACGGCGGGTCCATCAGCGGCAGGACCCACAGCGCCAGCCGGCCCCAGAAGCCCGCCACGCTGTGCCCGGAGCCGTGCGCGGACCAGCCCTGCAGCAGCATGCCGGGCACCGCGATCAGGCCGAGCAGCCACAGCGGCGGCAGCAGGCGGCGCAGCCGGCCGCGGATCACCGACCAGGTCGGCCGGGACAGCGAGCGGGCCATCAGCGACCCGGCCAGCGCGAACATCACGCCCATCGACGGGAAGACGATCGGCAGCCAGGTCCAGGCGAACATGTGCAGGAACACCACCCGGACCAGGGCGAGCGCCCGCAGGAAGTCCAGGTAGCGGTCACGGCCCGGCTTGGCCCGGGCGGCGGGCGTCGCGGTCACCGGCCCGGTGGCGGGAACCGCCGCCGGGGGCCGGACGGCGCCGGGCGGCAGGTACCCGGGGTGGGCGGGCGCGGTCATGCGGGACCTTTCGGGTGGTTGGGGTGGGGCCGGTCAGACCGCGACCGGGACGTCGACCTCGCCGGTGCGCTTGAGCTTCTGCCAGCGCAGCCGGCCGCCGGTCAGCGCGGTGATCCAGGACTGGAGCAGCACCAGGTACATCAGCTGGCGGTAGACCAGCTGCTGGAGCGGCAGCGAGATCAGGTGCCAGGGTTTCTCCTTGTCCAGCCAGAACGCGTACCCGGCGCAGACCAGCTGGACAACCAGCACGGTCAGCCAGGCGGTGAAGGTCTTGGGCGCGTCCACGAAGAGCACCCCGTAGACCAGGAAGACGTCGAAGAGCGGGGCGAGCAGCGGGGCCAGCACCATGAACAGCGCCACCAGCGGCAGGCCGACCCGGCCGAAGCGGCCCGCCGGTCCCGAGGCGAGGACCGCGCCGCGGTGCTTCCACATCGCCTGCATGGTGCCGTAGCACCAGCGGTAGCGCTGCGACCAGAGCTGGCCGATGCTGCCGGGCGCCTCGGTCCAGGCGCGGGCGTTCTCGGTGTAGACCACCTTCCAGCCGTTGACGTGCAGCGCCATGGTGAGGTCGGTGTCCTCGGCGAGGGTGTCCTCGCTCATGCCGCCGGCCTGCTCCAGGGCGACCCGGCGGTAGGCGCCGACGGCACCCGGGACGGTGGGCATGCAGCCCAGCTCGTCGTACATCCGGCGGTCGAGGTTGAAGCCCATCACGTACTCGATGTGCTGCCAGGCGCCGATCAGGCTGTCGCGGTTGCCGACCTTGGCGTTGCCCGCGGTGGCGCCCACCCGGGGGTCGGCGAAGGGCTGGACCAGCTCGCGGACGGTGGAGGGCTCGAAGACGGTGTCGCCGTCCATCATCACGATCAGGTCGTGGGTGGCGTGCGCGATGCCGGTGTTGAGGGCGGTGGCCTTGCCGGAGTTCGGCTGGCTGATCACCCGGACGCCGGGCAGGGCCAGCTCCTCGACGATCGCGACCGTGTCGTCGGTCGAGCCGTCGTCGATCACGATCACCTCGATCGGGTGCTCGCTGTCGGTGAGCGAGTGCAGGGTGTTGGCGATGCACTCCTGCTCGTTGTAGGCCGGCACCAGGACGGTTACCTTCTCGGTGACCGGCGGCCCCCAGCTGAAGGTCCGGCGGCGGGTGCGCCGGGCGTGCTTGACGGAGAGGAACAGCATCAGCGCGAACCGGCCGAACACCAGCGTGCCGACCACCGCCAGCAGCACGATCAGGGCCGGCATGACGAACACGGCGGCGTGCGCGAGGCCGAGGAAGAGCTTGCCCTCCCACAGCTGGAAGCCGTCGACCTTGGACATCGAGGTGCCGGCGCCGACCGACTCGCTGACGGTGGTGAAGCGGTAGCCCTCGGACTGCAGCCGGGGCATCACGATCTTCAGCGCGGCGACGGTCTGCGCGCGGTCGCCACCGGCGTCGTGCATCAGCACGATGTGGCCGCTGCCGGGCTGCTTGGGGGTGGCGGCCGCGACGATGGCGTCCACGCCAGGGCGCTTCCAGTCGTCGGTGTCCTCGTCGATGAACGCGGTGACGTAGCCGCGGTCGGCGAGCTTCTTGACCACCGGCCAGGTCAGGTCGTCCAGCGCGGAGGCGTCGGAGGAGTACGGCGGGCGGAACAGCGCGCTGTGCACCCCGGCGACCCCGGCCAGGGCCAGCTGGGTCTGGGCCATCTCCCAGGTGATCCGGCGGTCCGACTGGAGGGTGAGGTCGGGATGGGTGAAGGTGTGCAGGCCGATCTCGTGGCCGTCGGCGAGGATCCGCCGGATCAGGTCGGGGTGGCGGGTGACCATCGAGCCGGTCACGAAGAAGGTGGCCTTGGCGTGGTACTGGGCGAGCACGTCGAGGATCTGCGGGGTCCACACCTCGTCCGGGCCGTCGTCGAAGGTGAGGGCCATGGTGTGGTCCTCGGCCCGGTAGCTCTTGGGGTCCCCGGGCCCGCGGGCGTCGATCACCGGGCCGCCGGTCAGCAGGGCCGGCGGGACGGTGTCCTTGTCGACCGAGACGTTGATCCGGGCGTCGTGGAAGACCTCGTTGGTGACCAGGCCGCGCAGCAGCAGGGTGGCCAGCAGGGTCAGCAGCAGCACCGTCGGCAGGGTGAAGCGCAGGGGTGGTACGGCACGGCGGCGCGGGCGGCTGGCCGCTCGCCTGCCTCGGGATCGCGACATGGCTCGGGTGTCCTTGGAACTGGTGCTCAGCGAGGCTTGGCTGCGGAGGTGGCCGCGTGCGGGCTGGCGGCGCGGGCGCCCGGGGCGGGCGTGGTCTGGCCGGGCTTGGCCGAGGTGGTCGTGGTGTCGGCGGCCCCGGCGCCGGAGGGAGTGGCCTTGGGCGTACCGGTCGGCTTGGCGGTGCCGGTGGCGGCGGCGCCCGTGCCGGTGGCGGACGGTCTGCCGGTCGGCTTGCCGGTGGCGCTCGGCCGGCCGGTGGCGCCGGCCGCGGCCGGGGACGGCGACGGCGAGGCGGTGCCGGACTCGCCCAGCACCGCCGAGTTGGCCGTGGGCGAGGGCACCGGCATGGCGGGGGCCTGCGCGTTGGAGCCGGCGACGGTGGTCAGCGCGGTGGCCGCGAACCCGGCGCAGGCCACCCCGGCGATCCAGCCGAACCCGCGCAGCGCACGGCCGCGCCGGCCGCTCTGGTCCACGAAGACGGCCTTGGCGGCGGCCTCGGGATGGATCACGACGCGTTCGACGATGGGGGCCGGCGGCTGCTCCTGGACCACGGGCCTGGTCACCCAGGGTGACCGGAGCTGGAGGGTCTCCTCATGCCGTGGCATCGTCTGGAACCAGTCGGACGAGGTACGAGAGCTCGGGTCGGTCACAGTACGCAGTCAACTTTCGCAGCCGCGCGCCGGGCCGAATACGTCGCCCGCGAGCGGAGAGGGACGGGTGCGCACGGAGGCCCCCGCACCCCGGGCGGCATCGCGGGGCGAACCGCCGGGATCGAACGGCCCTTCTCCGCACTGCGGTCGAAAGCTACCCCAGAAACCTGATAGAACCCTGATAGGAAAGTAGGCGAATTGACCCTATTTGCGCAGATCTGGGGCTGATCGTCATGAAGTCGTGACCGGATTCCCGGAACTCTTTACCCGCTCCTGTCAAGTACTACGCGAGCTCCAGTGCGAGGTAGAAATCCACCCGGTCCTCCAGCCGGGAGAGGTCACGCCCCGTCAACTCCTCGATCCGGCCGATCCGGTAACGGAGGGTGTTGACATGCACGTGCAGCTGGGCCGCGCAGCGCGTCCAGGACCCGTCCGAGCGCAGGAACGCCTCCAGCGTCCTGACCAGATCCGCCTGGTGCTCGATGTCGTACCCGATGACCCGGTCCAGCAGCCGGCTGCGGAACGCCCGGCGCACCTCGTCCGGGACGGCCGCCAGCAGCAGCACGTGCGAGGCCAGCTCCTCGGGGCCGGCCACGCAGACCCGGCCGACCCGGGCGGCCGCGATCCGGCGGGCGTGCCGGGCCTCCTCCAGGGCGCCGCGCAGACCGCCGGCCTCGGCGGCCGGGGCGCAGACACCGACGGTGATCCGGCCCTCGGAGCCGAGCCCGGCCTCCAGCGGGGCCAGCAGTTCGCGCAGCGCCTCGGCGGGCACCGGAGCCTCCAGGGCCGGCAGCACGGCGACCGCGGAGCTGCCGGAGCCGGCCACCAGGGCCCGGTCGGAGGCGTCGGCCAGCGCCTCCTCCATGATCGTGCGCAGGACGCCGTCCGGCAGCCCGGTGCTCTCGGCGCTGAGCACCAGCCAGGTGCCCTCGCCCGCCACCGGCATCGGGGCGGCGCCCTCGTAGCGGACCGCCATCGCGGACGAGGCGTGCAGCGCGCGGCTGATCTCGGCCGGGTCGGCGTCCCGCTGGAGCAGCGTCAGCACCTCGTCGGCGAGCCGGCGGCGCAGCCGGCGGCCCTCGTCCCGGCGGATCCGCTCGGCGGCCACCAGCCGGGACAGGTTCTCGGCCAGCTGCTGGCGCTTGCCGGTCCACTCGGTGACGTCACCGGCGACCGCCAGCACCCAGTCGGCCAGCGGGCTCGGCTCGGCCGGGTCGGCGGCGGCCGGCAGCAGCGAGTACGAGCCGGAGACCAGCCGGGCCCGGTGCGGCGGGCGGCGGCGCTGGCGCTGGGCGGCCAGATGGGTACGGGCCAGCTGGTCGCGGTCCTCGGCGGAGAGCCGGTCGGCGGGCCCGGCGATCACCCGGCCGGTCGGGGTGAGCACCCAGCAGTCCAGGTCGAGGTCGCCGCCGAGCAGGTCCAGCACGGCGTCCAGGCCGCCGCCGCCGGCCGCCGAGACCAGCATCCGGTGGCGGTCCACCAGGGCGGCGAGGTCCGCGGCCCGGTCGGCCGACACCTGGCGGCCGACGAACTCGGTGACCGCCCCGAACGCGGTCTGGTCGGGCACCGCCAGCAGCGGCATCCGGTGCCGCCGGCAGGCGTCGATCAGGTCCTCGGGCACCGGGCCGACCTCCGCCTCGCCCGCCGCCAGGGCGACCGCCCCGCCGGCCGCGATGGTGCGCACGAAACGCTCGGAGTCCTCCGGCGCGGTGCGCCAGAGCATCCCGGTGAGCACCAGCTCCCCACCGTGCAGGTAGCGGCCCGGGTCGTGCAGGTCGGTGGTCATGACACCGCTGACCTGCCGGTCGAGCTCGTCCTCGGCCGCGAGCAGCCGCAGCCCCAACGCACTGGGGGCGAGCAGGTCACGGACGCGCATCCGCAGACTCCTTCGTCTGGAGGGTGGGGGTCGGGCGGGTGTGGGGGTCACAGTGTGCCCCAGCGGACGGCCTCGGCGTTACGTCCGACCGGCGCCACGGGTCACGGGGTCGTAGCGCGGCAATCACGGCCGGATTACGGTCGTAGTGAGCGGCCGGTGACCGCTTGGACTGGGCGATTGCCCACGTTAGAGGAACGTACAGGATGCCGGGCGGCACCACCGCCGGGGCTTCATGCCATCGGTGACTGCCTCCGGGTGGGCCGTCGGCGGTTCACTGGCCACACGCCGCCGGACACACCCCGGTGACCAGGACTCAACGCCTCGGCAACGGAGCGGTAGCAGAGTCCGAAATCCGAGGGTAAGAACTCCATGCGGCCCGCCCCCGAACGGGCGACCGGATGGGTTCCGGGCACTGTGCCCAACCGTTCCGGCAGGCGACGACTTGAGGAGACACCCGCATGGAGTTCCTTCGGCCCGCTACGTGGGACGAGGCGCTCGCGGCGAAGGCTGAGTACCCGACCGCGCTGCCGATCTCGGGTGGCACGGACGTCATGGTCGAGATGAATTTCGACGTGCACCGGCCATCCGCGATTCTCGACCTCAACCGCATCACCGAGCTCACCGAGTGGTCGAACGACGGTGGTGTGGTGAGACTCGGTGCCGCCGTGCCGTACACCCGGATCATCAACGAGCTGTCCGGCCCGCTCCCCGGCCTCGCGCTCGCCTCCCACACCGTCGGATCCCCCCAGATCCGTAACCGCGGCGGTGTCGGCGGCAACCTCGGCGGGGCCTCGCCGGCCGGCGACGCGCACCCCGCGCTGCTGGCGGCCGGCCGGGACGTGTTCGTCGAGGCCTGCTCGGTCCGCGGCACCCGGATGATCGCGATCGACGACTTCTACGTCGGCGTGAAGCGCAACTCGCTGGAGCAGGACGAGCTGATCCGCGCCGTGCACATCCCGGTCGCGGACGGCCCCCAGCAGTTCTCGAAGATCGGCACCCGCAACGCGATGGTCATCGCGGTCTGTGCGTTCGGCTTCGCGCTGCACCCCAAGAACGGCACCGTCGGCACCGGGATCGGCTCGGCCGCGCCGACGCCGCGCCGGGCCGTGGAGGCCGAGGAGTACCTCCAGGGCGTGCTCGCCGAACGCGGCCTGTGGGAGTCCGGCGACCTGCTGGGCACCGAGGTGATCCAGCGGTTCGGCGAGCTGGTGAAGGCCGCCGCCTCGCCGATCGACGACGTCCGCGGCACCGCCGATTACCGCCGGCACTCGCTGGCCGTGATGGCCCGCCGCACGCTCACCTGGACGTGGAACGACTACAGCAAGCAGATCAGGAGCGCGGCATGAGGGTGACGTTCACCGCCAACGGCAAGCCGGTCGAGGCCGACGACGTGTGGGAGGGCGAGAGCCTGCTGTACGTGCTGCGCGAGCGGGTCGGCCTGCCGGGCTCCAAGAACGCCTGCGAGCAGGGCGAGTGCGGTTCCTGCACGGTCTACCTGGACGGCACCCCGGTCTGCTCCTGTCTGGTCGCGGCCGGCCAGGTGCAGGACCGCGAGGTCCGCACCGTCGAGGGCCTGGCCGAGGACGACGGCGAGCTGGGCCTGGTCCAGCAGGCGTTCATCGACGCCGGCGCCGTCCAGTGCGGCTTCTGCACCCCCGGGCTGCTGGTGCAGACCGACGCGCTGCTCGCCAACGACGCCCAGCCCAGCGACAACGACATCCGCGAGGCTCTGTCGGGCAACCTGTGCCGCTGCACCGGGTACGAGAAGATCATGGACGCGGTGCGGCTCGCCTCCGCCCGCACCTGCGCTAAGGCGGTCTCGGAATGAGCACCCGTACCATCCAGGGTCAGAAGAACCTGCAGGACATCCGGCAGGCCAGCAAGGACGGCATCGGCGGCTCGCCGCTGCGGCCCGACGGCAACCTCAAGGTCAAGGGCGAGTTCGCGTACTCCTCCGACATGTGGCACGAGGACATGCTCTGGGGCATGGCGCTGCGCTCGCCGCACCCGCGCGCCAACATCCTGAGCGTCGACATCTCCGAGGCGCTCAAGCTGCCGGGCGTCTACGCGGTGCTCACCCACGAGGACATCCCCGGCTCGAAGTTCTACGGCCTGGAGATCCAGGACCAGCCCGCGCTCGCCATCGACAAGGTGCGCTACCACGGTGAGGCCATCGCGCTGGTCGCGGCCGACCACCCGGAGACGGCCCGCCGCGCGGTGAAGAAGATCAAGGTCGAGTACGAGGTGCTCACCCCGATCGTCACCGAGGAGCAGTGCCTGGCCCCCGAGGTGCACGGCTACGTCCACGAGCCGCACGAGTTCAAGTCGCACGGCTACGGCAACATCTGCCACGAGCAGAAGCTGGTCTCCGGCCTCGGCGTGACCGACGAGGTCCGGGCGCTGGCCGACGTGATCGTCAGCGGCACCTACGAGGTCGGCATGCAGGACCAGGCCTTCCTCGGCCCCGAGTCCGGCCTCGCGGTGCCCGCCGAGGACGGCGGCATCGACCTCTACATCGCCACCCAGTGGCTGCACGTGGACCGCCAGCAGATGGCCCCCGTGCTGGGCCTGCCGGAGGAGAAGGTCCGGCTCACCCTGGCGGGTGTCGGCGGCGCCTTCGGCGGCCGCGAGGACCTCTCGATGCAGATCCACGCCTCGCTGCTGGCCCAGCGCACCGGCAAGCCGGTCAAGATCGTCTACGCCCGGGACGAGTCCTTCTTCGGCCACGTGCACCGCCACCCGGCCCGGATGTTCTACGAGCACGGCGCCACCCGCGACGGCAAGCTGGTCTTCGCCGACTGCCGGATCGTGCTGGACGGCGGCGCCTACGCCTCCGCCTCGCCCGCCGTGGTCGGCAACGCGGCCTCGCTCGGCCACGGCCCGTACGTGATCCCGAACGTCAAGATGCACGCCATCGCGCTCTACAGCAACAACCCGAGCTGCGGCGCGATGCGCGGCTTCGGCGCGGTGCAGGCGGCCTTCGGCTACGAGAGCCAGATGGACAAGCTCGCCGCCGAACTCGGCATGGACCCGGTCGAGCTGCGCCAGCTCAACGCGATGTCCGAGGGCGACCTGATGCCCACCGGCCAGCAGATCGACTCGCCGGCCCCGGTCGCCGAGCTGCTCCAGCGGGTCAAGGACATGCCGCTGCCGCCGCCGCTGGACCTCGACGACCTCGACGTCCGCGCCCTGCCCGGGGCGCTGTCCAACACCTCGCACGGCGAGGGCATCGTCCGCGGTGTCGGCTACTCGGTCGGCATCAAGAACGTCGGCTTCTCCGAGGGCTTCGACGACTACTCCACCGCCCGGGTCCGGCTGGAGGTGATCGGCGGCGAGCCGGTCGCGATGGTGCACACCGCGATGGCCGAGGTCGGCCAGGGCGGCGTCACCGTGCACGCCCAGATCGCCCGCACCGAGCTCGGCGTCGAGCAGGTCACCATCCACCCGGCCAACACCGAGGTCGGCTCGGCCGGCTCCACCTCGGCCTCCCGGCAGACGTACATGACCGGCGGCGCGGTGAAGCTCGCCGCCGAGGCGGTCAAGTACGCGCTGATCGACAAGGGCCGCCGGCGCTACGGCTGGACCCACCAGGACATCACGCTGGCCGGCGGCAAGGTGGTCTCCGAGTCCGCCGGGGTGCTGGTGCCGATGGTCGACCTGCTGGGCGACGAGGCGATCGACCTCACCCGCGAGCACCACCACCGGCCGACCGTGCCGTTCGACAAGGAGACCGGGCAGGGCTTCGGCCACGTCCAGTACACCTTCTGCGCCAACCGCGCGGTGGTCGACGTGGACGTGGAGCTCGGCCTGGTCAAGGTGGTCGAGCTGACCGCCGCCCAGGACGTCGGCAAGGCGCTCAACCCGCTGTCGGTGGTCGGCCAGATCCAGGGCGGCTGCACCCAGGCGCTCGGCCTGGCCGTGATGGAGGAGATCATCGTCAAGGACGGGAAGGTGCGCAACGCGTCCTTCACCGACTACCTGATCCCCACCATCCTGGACACCCCGCCGATCCCGGTGGACATCCTGGAGCTCCCCGACCCCAACGCCCCCTACGGGCTGCGCGGCGTCGGCGAGGCCCCCACCGTCTCCGCGACGCCCTCCATCGTCGCCGCGATCCGCCAGGCGACGGGCATCGCCCTGAACCGGATCCCGGTCCGGCCCGAGCACCTCACCGGAACGCTCTAGAGCCTGACCGGCGGATCTTGTCGCGCGCCCGGCAGGATCCGCCGGACAGGCCCTGGCCCCCAGACGTCCCCGGGGCGGTGACCGTCTTCCCCGCCGCCCCGGGGCAGCTCCACAAGAGCGCACGCCACCCGTACGCGACCAACGTGCACCATCCCGCTGCCTCCCACGCCGGGGCTCTGCAGCGGTGCGAAGCCCCACCCGAGCGCCGCACGCACCACAGCACGTGCACATCGTGAGTCGAACAGTCCCCCTGCGCCCTGCTCCTATGCCTGGCACACAGGTCGGCTCGCCCACCCCAACCCCCTTTGAACCTTGGGAGTGGACATGACCCGGATCCCGACGGAGCCCGGCACCACTGAAGAAGCACCCGCCGCTGACGAGTCCCTCACCTCGCCACCGGCAGCAGCCCCGCCGAGACACGTCCTGGACGCCTACTTCAAGATCTCCGCACGGGGCTCCAGCCTCGGCAACGAGCTCCGCGGCGGCCTGACCACGTTCATGGCGATGGCGTACATCGTCCTGCTCAACCCGATCATCCTGAGCGGCGCCGACGTCAACGGCCTCAAGCTGGACCACGCGCAGCTGACCACCGCGACCGCGCTGGCGGCGGCGGTCACCACGATCCTGATGGGCGTGGTGGGCAACGTCCCGCTGGCGGTGGCCGCCGGCCTCTCGGTCTCCGGCGCGATATCGGCGCTGGTGGTCCCGCACACCACCTGGCCGCAGGCGATGGGCCTGTGCGTGATCTACGGCCTGCTGATCGTCCTGCTGGTGGTCTCCGGCCTGCGCGAGAAGATCATGAACGGCATCCCGCTGCCGCTCAAGCACGCCATCACCATCGGCATCGGCCTGTTCGTCGCACTGATCGGCCTGGTCAAGGCCGGCTTCGTGCACACCGGCGGCCCGACCCCGGTCTCGCTCGGCCCGTTCGGCGAGCTGGCCGGCTGGCCCGTCCTGGTCTTCTGCCTGACGCTGCTGACGATCTTCGTCCTGCTGGCCCGCAACGTCCGCGGCGCGATCCTGATCGGCATCGCCGGCGGCACCGTGGTGGCGTTCGTCGTCAACGCGGTCGCCGACCTGCCCGCCAAGACCTGGAGCAGCTCCGCGCCGGTGTGGCCGGGCAGCCCGGTCTCCGCGCCCGACTTCGGGCTGTTCGGCAACGTGGACCTGTTCGGCGCCTTCGGCAGCCACGGACTCGGCGCGATCAGCGCCACGGTCGCGGTCTTCACGCTGGTGCTGGCCGGCTTCTTCGACGCGATGGCGACCATCATCGGCGTCGGCACCGAGGCCGGGCTCGCCGACAAGCAGGGCCGGATGCCGGGCCTGTCCAAGGCGCTGTTCATCGACGGCGCCGGCGGCGCGATCGGCGGGGTCGCCGGTGCCTCCGGCCAGACCGTTTTCGTCGAGTCGGCCACCGGGGTCGGCGACGGCGCCCGGACCGGCCTCGCCTCCACCGTCACCGGCGCGCTGTTCGCGGCGATGCTGTTCTTCTCGCCGCTCGCCGCGATCGTCCCGGTCGAGGTCGCCTCCGCCGCCCTCGTGGTCATCGGCTCGATGATGATGAGCCAGGCCCGCCACATCGACTGGTCCGACCGTGAGATCGCCATCCCGGCCTTCCTGACCTGCGTCCTGATGCCGTTCACCTACAGCATCACCGCCGGTGTCGCCGCGGGTGTCATCTCCTACACGGTGATCAAGGCCGGTACCGGCAAGTGGCGCGAGCCCGGCCCGCTGATGTGGATCCTCAGCGTGGTCTTCGTGGTCTACTTCGCGCTCGTCCCGATCAAGGACTGGCTGGGCGTGCACTAGCACCCGCCCACCCCGCCCCGCCGCGGTACGGGGGCTCCGGCCCGCCTTCGAGGTCGAGCAGAGCAGCGGGCCGTGGCCGGGCCAGATCCTGGAGATCAGGGTCTGACGGCCGGGAGACGGCCGGGCCC